>NZ_BAAAUT010000020.1:0-16629 GCF_039534085.1 Planomonospora alba | reverse complement strand
GCCCCGGCGGGACCGGTCCTGCCGGGACACGGAGCGGGCCGCGGAAAGAATGCAAAATTTCTCGTAGCTGACTTGCATGCTGGCTGGAGGATAACTTATAACTGAAGTGTGAGGTTCTCTGAAGGCAGGACTTGAGGAACCCTGCCCGGCACAACGGAGGTGGTTATCGATGCTGCTGACGTCGATCGACCCGTTCGTTCAGGAGCTCGACCGTCAGTTCGACCGGATCACGCGCCAGGCCCTCGGCTGGGGCGAGAGCGCCGCGCGCGGGGCGATGCCGCTGGACGGCGTCCGCCGCAAGGACGACGTGCTCCTCAAGTTCGACCTGCCGGGCGTCGACCCCGACTCCATCGAGGTCACCGTCGACCGCGGCGTGCTGACCGTCAGCGCCCGCCGCGAGGAGGAGTACGGCGAGGACGACCGCCTGTTCGTGCGCGAGCGGCCGATGGGCGCCTTCACCCGCCGCGTCTACCTGCCCGACCATCTCGACAGCGAGCAGGTCGACGCCGCCTACTCCAACGGCGTCCTGGCCGTGCGCGTCCCGGTCGTGGAGAAGGCCCGGCCGCGCAAGGTCGAGATCCAGAAGGTCGACCAGAAGTCGATCAAGGCCTGACCGGCCGGGTCGGGCCGCGACGGGGTGGGCGCCGCAGGAAGGGCGTCCACCCCGTCGGTTTCGTTCCAGACCGGTGGAGGAGACGACGATGAGCCGGCTGCCGTTCGACGACGAGCACGCCCCGCTGTACTCCGTCGGCCAGGTGGCCGACATGCTCCAGGTCCAGCAGGCGTTCCTGCGCCGCCTCGACGAGCACGACGTGGTCCGGCCGTCCCGCTCGGCCGGGGGCCAGCGGCGCTACAGCCGCCACGAGATCGGCAGCCTCCAGGACGCCATCCGGCTCATCGACGAGGGCATGACCCTCGCCGCGGTCCGCCGCATCTTCGAACTCCAGCAGCAGGTCCGCGACCTGCAGGCCGAGATCGCCCGCCTGCGCGCCGCCGCCGGGGAGACGGCCGCCGGGGACGCCTGACCGCTCCCCGGGAGGCGCACACCGTGCGGCCGACGGGTCGGTGCACTTCTGGGAGGAGGGTCAGGGGATGCGGATGTCGCGTTGCCGGAGCCCGGTCATGACGGCGGAGACCGTGACGGAGTCGTTGTCGGCATGCAGCGGTGTGAGCCCGTGGTGGGCGGCGAGGGCTTCGTCGTCGATGTCGATCTGAGTGACGGACATGTCCGCCCTCCTTTGTCGGTCATCTATAAACAGGACATATATAAGCCATCAACGATGGGAGGAAACCGCGAAGGAAGGATGTGAGCCGTCGTCCGGCTCGTCGGCGAGGGCACGGCCCTCGCCGCGGTCCGCCGTGTCCGCCCCCTCTCCGCGGTGACGTCCGGGTGCGACCACCGGTGGAGGGGGAACCGCGGGATCGACGCAAGTCGTACCCGGTGAGTGCCTTTCCGGTCGAGGCGCCCGCCACCGGGGCGCCGCCACGATGATCCACATGTCACGTTCAACACGTTCAGCACGTTCGGCACGCCCGGCGCTCCGCGGCGCCCTGGCCGCCGCCGTCGCACTCCTCGCTCTCGCCGCGCCCGCCACCGCGCTCGCCGCCCCCGGTACGGCGGGCACGGCGTCCGCGCCCCCGTCACCGGCCACCGCGGAAAGGCCGTCCCCGGCGCCGGCCACCGCGGCCGGGCCGTCCGGGGCCCAGGACCCGGCCGGTGCGCTCGCCCTGCCCCGGCCCACCGGCCCGCACCGGGTCGGCACGACGGCGCTCCACCTGGTGGACCGCTCCCGCCCGGACCCGTGGGCGCCCGAGCGGGAGGTCCGGGAGCTCATGGTCTCGATCTGGTACCCGGCGCGGAACCCGAAGGGGAAGCGGGCGCCGTACATGACGGTGCGGGAGGCGGAGCTGCTGCTGAAGGCGCAGGGCGTCGACGTGCCCGGGGAGGTGCTGAGCGGGACGCGCACCACCGCGGTCGCCGGCGCCGCGCCGCTGGGACGGCGCGGGAGCCTGCCGCTCGTCGTGCTCTCCCCGGGCTTCGGCATGCCCCGCAGCTCGCTGACGGCGCTGGCCGAGGACCTGGCGAGCCGGGGCTACGTGGTGGCGGGCGTCGACCACACCCACGAGGCCCCCGTCACCTTCCCCGACGGGCGCACCGCCCCCTGCGCCGCCTGCGCGGCGGAGGACGACCCCGGGTTCGGGGAGAAGAGCACCCGGGCCCGGGCGGCGGACGTCTCGTTCGTCCTGGACCGGCTGACGGGCGAGGACCCGGCCTGGAGGCACGCCGGGCTGATCGACCGGTCCCGCATCGGCATGGCGGGCCACTCCATCGGCGGCAACAGCGCCACGCACACCATGCTCACCGACCCCCGGGTGCGCGCCGGGGTCAACATGGACGGCACCTTCTGGATCCCGATCCCGGAGAAGGGCCTCGCCAGGCCGTTCCTGCTGCTGGGGGCCGAGCAGGAGGTGAAGGACCCCACCTGGCCCCGGGACTGGGCGAACATGACCGGCTGGAGGCGCTGGGTGACGGTCAAGGGAGCGGGGCACGCCTCCTTCACGGACTACGCGCCGCTCCTGGCCGACCTGCTCGGTGACGAGAAGACGTTCGGCACGCTGCCCGGCGCCCGCTCGCTGGAGATCACCCGCACGTACGTGGCGGCCTTCTTCGACCTCCACCTGCGCGGGCGCGCGCAGCCGCTGCTCGACCGGCCCTCCGGGCGCCACCCCGAGGTGACGCTGCGCAGGTGAGCCGCTCCGGTGCGGCCGGTGCCCGCCGGCCGCACCGGGTCCGTGCCCGGCCCGGCCCGTGCGGCGGGGTGCCGGGCACGGCCGCACGGCGCGGGCCCGGCACCCGCGGGTGCGGACGCCGGGCCCGCGGACGGCGGGGGCGGGGATCAGCCCTTGACGGCGCCGATGATGACGCCCTTGGTGAAGTGCTTCTGGACGAACGGGTAGATGAACACCACCGGGATCAGGGCCAGCACCACGATGGCCATCTGGATCGCCAGGTTGGGCGGGAGCGCGCCGCCGACCGAGGTGTCCACCACCGAGCCGAGGGTCAGCGACTGCCCCTGCTGGACGTACTGGCGCATCACCAGTTGGAGCGGCCACTTGGCGTTGTCGTTCATGTAGAGGATCGCGTTGAAGAAGGCGTTCCAGTAGCCCACGGCGTAGAACAGGCCGATGACCGCGACGACGCCCTTGGACATGGGCAGCACGATCCGCATCAGGATGCGGAACTCGCTCGCCCCGTCGATGCGGGCGCTGTCGGGCACCTCCTCCGGGATGTTCATGAAGAACGCGCGCATGACCACGAGGTTGAACGCGTTGATCGCGCCCGGCAGGATCAGCGACCAGTAGCTGTCGATCAGGTCGAGCGAGCTGACCAGCAGGTAGCTGGGGATCATGCCCGGGGTGAACAGGAACGTCAGCAGGATCATGAACAGCAGCGGCCGGTGGAACAGCGAGCCGGGCCGGGACAGGCCGTAGGCCGCGAGCACCGTGCAGACCAGGCTCACCGCCGTGCCCACCGCGGTGACGCCGAGGCTCACCAGCACCGAGCGGGTGACCACGCCGCCGGAGAACAGCTCGCGGTAGGCGGCGAAGGAGAACCCGTCGGGCACCACCACCAGGCCGCCTGCCTCGTTCACCGCGGAGGCGGGGGACAGGCTGGTGAGCACCACGATGTAGATCGGGAAGAGGACGATGAGCGTGATGAGGGACAGGGCCAGGCCCTTGGCCAGCCTGCCCGGCAGACTCGGCGCTTCCTCCCAGGCGGGACGTGTACTCATGATTTCTTGTAGATTCCCTGTTCGCCGAACCGGTGGGCGATCTTGTTGGCCACGAGGATCAGGACCAGCCCGACCAGGCCCTTGACCAGGCCGGCCGCGGCGCCGTAGCTCCACTCCCCGGTGACGAGCGTGCGCCAGTAGACGAAGGTGTCCAGGACCTCGGCGGCCTCCCGGCCCACCGCGTCGCGCTGGAGGAAGAACTGCTCGAAGCCGACGTTGAGCGCGTCGCCGAGGCGGAGGATCAGCAGCAGCACGATGACCGGGCGGAGCCCGGGCAGGGTGATGTGCCACATCCGCCGCCAGCGGCCGGCGCCGTCCACCGCCGCCGCCTCGTAGAGGTTCTGGTTGATCGCCGCCAGCGCGGCCAGGAAGATGATCGTCCCCCAGCCGGCGTCCTTCCACACCGACTCCGCCGTCACCAGCAGCAGGAAGGTGTCCGGGTTGGTCATGATGTCGACGCCGTCGTAGCCGTTGGCGCGCAGCAACTGGGAGAGCAGTCCCGCGCCGCCCAGGATCTGCTGGAACAGCGTGACGACCAGCACCCAGGAGAAGAAGTGCGGCATGTAGACGATGCTCTGCACGAACAGCCGGACGCGCGGGTTCATCACGCTGTCGAGCAGGACCGCCAGCATGATCGGGATCGGGAAGTAGAACACCAGCTGGAACGCCGTGATGGTGAGCGTGTTCAGCGTGGCGTCCCAGAAGCTGGGGTCGGTGAGCAGCCACTGGAAGTTGGCGAAGCCGATCCAGGGGCTGTCCGCGATCCCGACGTGGGGCGAGTAGTCCTGGAAGGCGATCACGTTGCCGAGCGTCGGCACGTAGTGGAACACCACCAGCAGCCCGACCGCGGGCACGGCCATCAGCAGCAGCTGCCAGTCGCGCCTCAGCCGGGCGCCCAGCGAGGGCTTCGCGCCGGTGTTGCTACGCTTTGCGGGAGCGCCGGCGCCGGCGGGTGAGGTCAGGTCACCCGCCGGTCCGGTGCTCTTGCCGTTCCCGGCCTTCTCGGCGTTCTCAAGCACGGCCGTTGTCCTGCAGGACCTTCATGTAGAACTCGCGGCTCTTGTCGCCGCCGTCCTTGCGCCACTCGTCGACGACCTTCTTCAGGTCGCTGAGCGGGCGGCGGCCGCGGACGACGTCCTGGATCTTGTCCTCGGTGGGCTGCTCCAGGGCGGCGTACTCCGCGGGCCGCTGGATCCGGATGCCCTCGTGCGGGTTGGGCGCCCAGTGCTGGGCTCCCTCGTTGTACCAGTTGGCCGCGGTCTCCACGTACTTCGGCAGCTCGCTCTCGGTGATCGCGTCCGGCCGGCCGCTGAGGAAGAAGTAGGTCGGCGGGGCCTCCTTGAGGCCGAGCTCGGTCCGCTTGGGGGCCCCTTCCTCCGTCCTGGTGTAGTGCTTGCCCTCGACGCCGTAGACGGCCAGCATGTGCTCCTGCGTGCCGAACGGCGCGGCCAGGTAGTTCATCAGGGAGAGGATCTCCTCGACCTTCTCCTTGGCCAGGCCCTTCTTGATGAAGGTGTACTGCCCCGGCTCCTCGGTCCTGTGGTAGGCGGGGGCGCCCCCGTCGTGGCCGAAGTGCGGCAGCCCCTCGATCCAGAAGTCGGGATTGCCGGGGAGCATCTGCTCCAGCGTCTCCTTCCACCCGCCGAAGCCGTCCTGGGTGATGAGGATCTGGCCGGACTTGAACAGCTCCTTGGCGTTGGCGCCCTTGCTGCTGACGATGTCGGGGTGGATGAGCTTGCCCTCGTAGAGCTTGCGCATGAACTCGACCGCCGCCTCGAACTCCGGCGTCTCGTACCGGTGGACCAGCTTGCCGCCGGAGAGGACCCACTCCTTGGGCGCGCGGAAGATCTGGTAGACCGACAGCTTGATGTCGCCGAAGGCCCAGCGCTTCTTCTTGGGGTCGGTGATCTCCTTGCCCAGGGCGAGCATCTCGTCGGCGCTCTTGGGGGTGGCCCAGCCGCCCGCGTCGAACAGGTCCTTGCGGTAGAGGAGGACCACGCCCATCGGGAAGGTGTAGCTGCCGGGGATGCCCATCAGCTTGCCGTTGAAGACGCCCCACTTCCAGGCGTCGGTGCTGATGTTGGCCAGCAGCGGGTACTTCTTGACGGCGTCGCCCTGCAGGTAGGGGGTGAGGTCCTCGAACAGCCGGCCCACGGCCTCGCCGAACTGGGGGATCTGGTTGACGGTCCAGCTCGGGATCATCGTGATGTCGACGACGTTGCCGCTGGCGATGACCGCGTTCATCTTCTCGATGATCGTCATGCCGTCGAGGATGTTGAACTCGATGGTCGCGCCGAGGTCGGCGTTGACGGCCTCGAAGTAGGAGTTCTCGCCCAGCGGCGGCGGGAGCGGGTTCCACAGCGGGGTCATGGCCTTGTAGTGGCCGCCCTTGCCGGGCTTGGCGGTGACCGCGTCGACGAGGGTGGCGGGATACTTGGTGAAGCCGCCGGGCGCGCCGTTCTGCCCGACGATGTCGGCGGTGACGCCCGCGTACGGGACGTGGGTCGGCGTCAGCGAGGACAGCTTGTCGAGGGCGGCCGCGGTGGCGCCTCCGCTGCCGGGCCGGGGGCCTGCCGGGGTCGAGCATCCGCTGAGCAGGCCGCCGCCGGCCAGGGCGGCCGCACCGAGGCCCACGAGGCCGAGGAAGCCCCGGCGGCTGGTCGTCGCGCCCTCGGGAGGAGTCTTCATGGCGCGTTCCCTTCGTTGTCATCGACGGATCGGGGTTGTCGGAAGAGGATAGGGGGGAGGTAGAGTTAGTTCGTCTTTTGACCAAACAAATTAGTCGAGGGGCACTCTCGCCACAAGGGGCCGGTGATCGCGGGTCCTCGGGCGGGTGGGGCATGATGGGGCCAGCCGGGGGACGTCCGCGCGACGGCTCCCGGACCGATCGGGACGGGACGGACCTTGATCACATCTACGACGAATCCGCAGCCGGCTGACTTCGCCGATGTCCGGGCCACCAACCTCGCCGTGGTGCTGCGGTTCGTGCGCGAGCACGCGCCGTGTTCGCGGGCGGACATCGCGGCCTCCACGGGCCTGAACAAGGCGACCGTCTCGAGCCTGGTCGCCGACCTGATCGACCGCCGGCTGGTGCGGGAGACCGGGCTGACCGAGAACCGCGTCGGGCGCCCGGCCACGATGCTCGTGCTCGACGGCTCGCCGTACGCCGCGATCGGCATCGAGATCAACGTCGACTACGTCACCGCGGTGGCGGTGGACCTGTCGGGGGAGCGGCTGCTGTCCTGGCGGCGCTCCTTCTCCGGGGCGGCCGGTGCCCCCGGGTCCGGTACGGCGGACGTCCCCGGCTCCCGTGGATCCGGTACGGCGGAGGTCCCCGGCGCGGGAGGCGCGGCGGGACCGCCGGGTCCGTCCGGGCCGGCGGGCTCCGTGGGGCAGGCGGTGGGCACCGTCGCGGCGATCGTCCGCCGCGTGGTGGGCCGGATGGCCAAGCAGGAGCGCCAGGTCCTCGGGCTGACCGTGGGCGTGCCCGGCCTGGTCGGCACGGACGGCACGGTGCTCGTCGCCCCCAACCTCGGCTGGCGCGACGCCGACCTGGCCGGAGACCTGGCCAAGGCGCTGCGCGACCCCGGCTTCCCCGTCCAGGTCGACAACGACGCCAACCTCGCGGCCCTGGCCGAGCACCGCTTCGGCGCCCAGGCGGGGACCGCCGACCTCGTCTACCTCACCGGGGAGATCGGGGTCGGCGCCGGGGTCATCCTGGACGGGCGGCTGCGCCGGGGCGGACGCGGGTACGGCGGCGAGATCGGCCACATCCAGCTCGATCCGCTCGGCCCCGAGTGCCGGTGCGGGCGGACCGGCTGCCTGGAGGCGGTGGCCGGGATCGGCGCGGTGCTCCGGCACGCCCCGCTCTCCCCGGCCGAGGTCGAGGTCGAGCTGGAGGAGGTCGTACGGCTGGCCCGCGCCGGCGACCCCGAGACCCTCGCCCTGCTGAGCGGGGTCGGCCGGCAGCTCGGCAAGGGCGTGTCGGTCGTCACCAACCTGCTCAACCCGCAGGTGGTCATCCTGGGCGGTTACTACGTGCCGCTGGCGCCCTGGCTGCTGCCCGCGGTGGAGGAGGAGACGCGCGGGCGCACCATCGCGCCGGACGGCGGCGGCTGCCGGGTGGTCGCCTCCACCCTGGGCTACGACGCGGCGGCGCTGGGCGGCGCGGCCCGGGTGCTCGACTCGGTGGACTCCGGTCGGCTGCCGCGCGTCTCCTGAGCCCGGTCGGCTGCCGGGTGTCCCCTGAGCCCGGCCGGCTGCCGGGTGTCCCCTGAGCCCGGCCGGCTGCCGGGTGTCCCCTGAGCCCGGCCGGCTCCTTCCTCGGGGGCCCGGCCGTTCCCGGGGCGGCCCGGTCCCGCTCAGGGGCGGTCCGTGACCGAAGAATGATCCGCGAATTTCTCCCGACCCCTTGACCTGGATCTCACATCCGGGCAACCTTCAGGGAAACTCCGCTTGAAACATGGATGTAACGGGCGGAGTTTTCCTGGACCGACTATCGAAGCGCTTCGACAGAAGCGCGTTTTCTCGCCCCGTTGTCGAAGCGCTTCGACGCTCATCAGAGGGATGGTCCCCCCAATGAACGAACCGTTCCGCGACCCCGAGCTCCCCCTCGCCGACCGCATCGCCGACCTGCAGGGCAGGCTGACCCTGGCGGAGAAGGTGGCCCTGCTCCACCAGTACCAGGCACCGGTCGAGCGTCTGGGCGTGGGCCCCTTCCGCACCGGCACCGAGGCCCTGCACGGCCTGGCCTGGCTCGGCCCGGCAACGGTCTTCCCGCAGGCCGTCGGGCTGGCCAGCACCTGGGACCCCGAGCTGGTCCGGCGGGTCGGCGAGGCCACGGCCGACGAGGTCCTGGCCTTCCACCGCAAGGACCCCGCCGGGGCCGGGCGCAACGTGTGGGCCCCGGTGGTCAACCCGCTGCGCGACCCCCGCTGGGGGCGGAACGAGGAAGGCTACTCCGAGGACCCGTGGCTGACCGGCGTCATGTCCGTGGCGTACGCCTCCGGCCTCCGCGGGAGCGATCCCGCCATCCTGAAGACCGCGCCGACGCTCAAGCACTTCCTCGGCTACAACAACGAGACCGACCGCTGCACCACCTCCAGCGACCTGCCGCCCCGGGTGCTGCACGAGTACGAGCTGCCCGCCTACCGGCCCGCCCTGGAGTGCGGCGCCGCCGTGGCCGTGATGCCCTCCTACAACCTCGTCAACGGCCGCCCCGCCCACCTCAGCCCGCTGATCAACGGCGTGCTGCGCGCCTGGGCCCCCGACGACGTCCTCGTGGTCAGCGACGCCTACGCCCCCGGCAACCTCACCGGCCTGCAGGCCTATCACGACGACCCCGCCGAGGCCTACGCGCACGCCGTCAAGGCAGGGCTCGACAGCTTCACCCAGGACGACGACCGCACCGAGGCCGTGCTCGGGCACATCCACGACGCGCTGGAGCGGGGCCTGCTCACCGAGGCCGACATCGACACGGCGGTCCGGCACGCGCTCTCCATCCGGTTCCGGCTCGGCGAGTTCGACCCCGCCACGCCGTACGACGACGTGACGGAGGCCGTGGTCAACTGCCCCGAGCACCAGGCGCTGGCCCGCGAGGCCGCCCGGCGCTCGATCGTGCTCCTGGAGAACGACGGCATCCTCCCGCTGGCCGGGGTGAAGAGGATCGCCGTCATCGGCCCCCTCGGCGACACCCTCATGGAGGACTGGTACTCCGGCACCCTGCCGTACGCCGTCACCGCCCGCGCCGGGCTCGCCGAGCGGTGCGAGACGGTGTTCTGCGAGGCGGTGGACCGGATCACGCTGACCGCCGAGAGCGGGCACGTCGTCGCCGACCCCGGCGGCGGGCCGCTCACCGTCACCGCGGAGGCCGGCACGGCGGAGGGCCTGTTCGACCTGTTCGACTGGGGTGGAGGCTCCTACGCGCTGCGGGCCGTGGCGACCGGCCGCCACGTCTCGGTGGACGACGCCGGCGTGCTGGTCAACGACCAGCCGGGACCGAACGGCTGGGAGGTGCGCCAGACCTTCCGGCTGGAGGAGCGGGCGCGCGGCACGCTGGCGCTCCGGCACATCTCCACCGGCCGCTACGTCGGGCTCGGCCCCGCCCCCGCTCCCGGTGCGGGTCCCGGCGCGGCCGCCGGTGCCGCCCTGGACGGCTCCGGACCCGCCGCGGAGGCCGGTGCGGGGGCCGGCGCGGGGGCCGGCACGGTGCTCCGGCTGGTGGACGACGCCGACGCGGCGGTCTGGCTGACCGCAGAGACGGTCACCGGCGGCGCCGCGGCCGCCGCCGCGCTGGCCGCCACCGCCGACGTGGCGGTCGTCGTGGTCGGCGACCACCCGCTGGTCAACGGGCGCGAGACCGAGGACCGCCTCGACCTGGCGCTCCCGGCGGCGCAGGAGGCCGTGGTGGCCGCGGTGCGCGCGGCCAACCCGCGGACCGTCATGGTGGTCAGCAGCGGCTACCCGATGGCCTGGTCGCTGCCGGACCTGCCCGCCGTCCTGTGGTCCTCGCACGGCGGCCAGGAGTACGGCCACGCGCTGGCCGAGGTGCTCTTCGGCGACGCCGACCCCGAGGGGCGCCTCACCCAGACGTGGTACCGCTCGGCGTGCGAACTGCCCGACCTGCTCGACTACGACATCATCGCCGCCGACGCCACCTACCAGTACTACCGCGGCACCCCGCTCTACCCCTTCGGCCACGGCCTGTCCTACACGGACTTCGACTACTCCGACCTGACCGCCGAGGTCGCCGACGGGAGGATCGCCGTCTCGGCCGTGGTCACCAACACCGGCACCCGGCCCGGGACGGAGGTCGTCCAGCTCTACACCCACCAGCAGCGCTCCCGCGTCAAGCAGCCGCTCCGCCGCCTGCGGGGCTTCGAGAAACTGCACCTGGCGCCCGGCGAGAGCACCACGGTCCGCTGGAGCCTCGACATCGCCGACCTGGCCTTCTGGGACGTGACCCGGGACCGCTTCACGGTCGAGGAGGCCCCCCACAAGATCATGGTGGGGCGCTCGGCCCGCGACATCCGGCTGTGCGCGACGGTCCACGTCCCCGGCGAGCGCATCCCGCCCCGCGCCGCCTTCGCCGGGCCGATCGCGGCGACCGGCCACGACGAGTACGACGCGGTGGCGTTCACCGACGCGTCCAGGGTTTCCGGCGACGCCGTACGGTCCACCGCGGAGGGCGCGTGGATCCTCTTCCGCGAGGTGGACCTCGGGGCGGGGGCGGACGCCTGCACGCTGGAGGCGACCAGCACCGAGGGCGGCGTGGTCACCCTCCGGCTCGACGACCCCCTGTACGGCCCGGCCCTCGGCACCGTGCCCGTCCCGCGCGGCGGCCGGTACGACCTGACCCGGGTCACCGGCGCCCTCGCCGGAGCCCGGGGTGTACACGACCTCTATGTGGTGTTCGAGAATGCCGGTATAACCGTTTCCCATCTGGCCTTCGAGCGGGCCTGCGAGCGCGCGGAGAACGAATGAGCGGTCGAGCGGTCACCATCGCCGAGGTCGCCCGGCACGCCGGGGTGGCGGTGAGCACGGTCTCGTACGTGCTCAGCGGCAAGCGCGCCATCTCCGCCGACACCCGGCGGCGCGTGCTCGACAGCGTGCGGACGCTCGGCTACCACCCCAACGCCGGGGCCCGGGCGCTGGCCAGCCGGCGGGCGAACGTGATCGCGCTGGTCCTGCCGCTCCGGGCCGGCATGCACGTGCCGGTGCTGATGCAGTTCGCCACCTCGGTGGTGACCGCCGCCCGCCGCTACGACCACGACGTGCTCCTGCTCACCGCGGACGAAGGACCCGACGGGATCCGGCGGGCCGCCGCCAGCGCGCTGGTGGACGGGCTGGTGCTCATGGACGTGGAACTGCACGACACCCGGGTGCCGCTCCTGCGCCAGCTGGCCGAACCGAGCGTGCTCATCGGCTTCCCCGCCGACACCACCGGGCTGACCTGCGTCGACCTCGACTTCGCGCGGGCCGGGGCGCTCTGCGTGCAGCACCTGGCCGAACGCGGCCACCGGGAGATCGCGCTGCTCGGCGCGCCCGGCGTGGTCTACGACCGCGGCACCGGCTTCGCCCGGCGGACCCGGGAGGGCTTCACCGAGGCCGTCGCCGAGTACGGGCTGACCGGGGTGGCCCTGCCGTGCGAGGAGACGTTCGACGAGGTGGCGCGGACCGTGGCCGAGCTGCTGGAGCGGCGGCCGGGCCTGACCGGGCTGGTCGTGCACAACGAGGCCGCGACCGGCCACGTGCTCGGGGCGCTGCGCCAGTACGGCCGGCGCGTCCCGGAGGACGTCGCGGTGGTCGCCATCTGCCCCGACGACATCGCGGAACGTTCCAGCCCGCCGCTGACCTCGGTGCTGGTCCCGGCCGAGGACGTCGGCCGGGAAGCGGTCCGGCTGCTGATGGACAAGCTGGAAGGCCGTACGGTCCCCGACGGCACCCTGCTGACCCCCCGGCTGACGATCCGGGACAGCACGTGAGGCCACCGGGACCGGAGCACGGCGGGGACGACCGTTGAGGTCGCCGGGACCGGAGCACGGCGGGGACCGCGCCCGGGGGCGGGCGGGACGTGGCGGAGGTCAGTCGCCGCCGGAGGACACCGGCGGGTCCCACACCCTGATCGTGCCGTCCCCGCTGCCGGTGACGATGACCTGGCGGCCGTCCAGCTCCGTCACGACGATCGAGTGGATCCCCCGGTCGTGACCGGTCAACGGCTCACCGATCGGCTCCCGGGTGGTCAGGTCCCAGACCCGAACGGTCCTGTCCTCGCTGCCGGTGATGGCGACCAGGCGGCCGTCCAACCTCGTCACCACCACTGACCTGACGTTGTCGGTGTGCTCCCTGAACGGCTGGCCGATGGGGGAACCGGTCGCCAGATCCCACACCCACACGACGCCTTTGTTGCTGTCGCGGTCGCTCCCGCCGGTGACGACGACCTGGCGGCCGTCCATGTCCGCCACCGCCACCGCGCTCAGGGAGACGGTGCTGTCGGTGATCGGCTTGCCGACCTGCTTGCCGGTGGTCAGGTCCCAGATCCGCGCGGTCTTGTCGAAACTGCCGGAGACGGCTATCGGTCGGCCGTCCAGCTCCGCCACCACAAGCGTGGAGATCACGCTCTCGTGACCGTTGAACGGCTGGCCTATCTGCTCGCCCGTATCCAGGTCCCACACCCGCACGGTCTCGTCCGCGCTGCCGGAGAGGACGACTGGACGACCGTCCAGCTTCGTTACCGCCAGAGATGAGACCTCGGCGATTTCGAGTGGGCGGCCGATCTGCTTGCCCGTGGCCAGGTCCCACACCCGCATGGCTTTACCGAATCCACCGGTGACGGCGACTGTGCGGTCGTCCAGTTGTGTCACGGCCATCGCGAAGATAGGACCGGCCGGATCGGTGATCGGCCGGCCGATCTGCTGGCCCGTGGCCAGGTCCCACACCCGTACGGTCTGGTCCCCGCTGCCGGAGACGACGACCCGGCGGCCGTCCAACTCGGTGACGGCCACCGCGTTCACCGCCCGGGCATGACCGGTGAACAGCGCGCGGGAGGAGGACGGCTCGGAGGGAGATGCGGCGGATACCGAGGTGGACGGCGTAGCCGAGGCATCCGTGCCGGTGGGCGAGGTGCTCATATAGATCACGACACCCGCTACGGCCCCGAGGGCGACCGCGGCCGCCGTGGCCAGGGCGAAAGTCGGGATGCGGCGTGAGGCCCTCGTGGGCGCGGACGCGGCTACGGCGGATCGTCCGGAGGGCGCGGTGGCGGCGGATCCGCCGTTGCCGGAGGAGAGGGCCGCAGGGACGTGGCCGGCATCGGCGGGGCGTGCGCCGTCCTGAGCCGCGCCGCGCTCCGGGGTCTGCGACCGAGGAGGAAAGGGGTTCGCTCCGGCGCGGTGGGGCGCCGGTGGCGTGGGCATGCGCGGGCCGTGCTCTCCAGGAGTGCCGTACATGGTCACGTCGTCGGGATGCGGACGGGCGGGCGCATCGGAACCTCGACCGGCGGGAGCCGGTGAACCAGGCGCGGCCGGTGATCCGGTGAGCAGGCCGGGCACGGTGCGGTCCGTCTCCTGTGCGCCGTTTCCTCCGAACGGGCTCCGAGCGGTGCCGTTCCCGGTCAGCGTGGCCAGCACCCGGTCGGCCGTGGGCCGGGCGGCGGGATCCTTGGCCAGGCACGCCAGCAGCAGCGAGCGCAGCCCGCGCGGCACCCCGTTCAGGTCCGGTTCGCCGTTCATGACGGCGTTCATCACCGCCGCGGGGTGCTGCCCGGCGAAGGCCGCGTGCCCGGTGGCGGCGTACACCATGGTGGCGGCCCAGGCGAAGACGTCGGAGGCCGGGCCGACGGGACCGTCGGAGAGCTGCTCGGGCGCCATGTAGCCGGGGCTGCCCACCAGCGCCGAGTCGGTGGCGCTGGCCTCCAGGATGCGGGCGATGCCGAAGTCGATGACGACCGGCCCCTCCGGGCCCATGATCACATTCGCCGGTTTGAAGTCGCGGTGCACGATCCCGACCCGGTGGATGGCGGCCAGCGCCGTCGCCGTGGCGACCGCCAGGCGCTCCAATCCGCTGCCGGTGCGGGGTCCCTCGGTGGTGACCAGCTGCTGCAGCGACGGTCCGGGGACGTACTCGCTGACCAGATAGGGCCGTCCGTCGCTGATCCCGGCCTCCAGCACCTGGGCGGTGCAGAACACCGCGACCCGGCGGGCCAGCTCCGCCTCCCGCTCGAAGCGCTCCCGCAGGACGGTCTCGGCGGCCATGCGCGTGTGCAGCACCTTGACGGCCACCCGCCGCCCGGAAGGGTCCTGGCCGAGATAGACCGTCCCCTGACCGCCCTCGCCGAGCACTCTCACCAACCGGTACGCGCTGATCTGCTGCGGGTCGTTCACGCCCAACCGGCCGGAATCGGGCACCATCTCCCCCTTCTCCGCCGTCACCGGAGCGGGCCCTTGACGGCGCTCGACACTCGGGACGGTATCGATCAAAACCCCGATCAGCAGCCTGTCATAATCATCTGCCATCTCGCCATAGCCGACCATGACAGTGGAATCCCCAGACATTCACCGGTTGTCCGTCATTTGCGATAATGGGCCATCCGTAAACAAAAAGCGGGGGCCGTGCGGATCCTTTCCGGATCCGCACGGCCCCCGCCGCGTCGTGGAGCGAGCGGCTCTCAGCCGTGACCGCCGCGACTACCAGTCGCCTCCGCCGAAGTCACCGCCACCGAAGTCGCCTCCGCCGAAGTCACCCCAGCCTCCGCCGAAGTCACCGCCGCCCATGCCCGTGTCGCCACCGGCATCGGACACGCCCTCCTGGTAGCCGGCGCCGTAGCCCATGCCGTAGCCGCCCATGCCCCAGCCGCCCATCATGCTGCCGAGCATCGTGCCGACGAGCATGCCGCTCATCACGTCACCGAAGCCCCCGTAGTAGCCGTAGGCGTACGGCTGGTAGGCCGGGCCCGCCTCGTAGTAGGGGCGGCGCTGGCCGTTGGCCATGACGACCTCACGGGTCTGCGGCTCGAAACCGCGCTCGATGGCCTCGGCGTCGGCCGCGCAGGCCGGGACGTCGCGCACCGCGCCGCCGGGCGGGGCCCAGCGCACGTCGCGGGCCGAGGGGCCGTGCTGCGGGTTGAAGAAGCACGGCGAGCGCCGCTCGGGAAGCGGTTCGTGGTTGACGCGGGCCTTCACGCAGGCGAGGGCGTAGCGGCCCTCCTCCAGCGCGGTGGTCACGTCGCGCAGGTCGTCGGGGCGCCTGACCTCCGCGATCTCCGCCTTGGCCCGCTCGTAGGAGTTGAGGGCGCGAGCCCAGTCCTCCTGGTGGTCACCGCCGTCGGCCAGCATCTTGACATCCATGTCCAGCGCGGTGATCTCCTCGCCGAACTTCGTGATGTCCTCGTCCACGGTCTGCTTGACCGCGGCCAGTTCGGAGGCCTCGCGGGCCTCGCGCTCCTTCTTCTTCTTGCGGGAGTAGAGGAGCAGTCCGCCGCCGCCGGCCAGGGCCAGCACCAGGATGCCGACCAGCACGCCGCCGCCGGAACCACCAGAGGAACGGGAGTCCGGGGCAGCGGCACCGCCGGAACCGGTGGCCGCGGCGTCGGCGAGCCGCACGAAGTTGGCGACGCCCTCGGTCATGTTGGAGGACTCACTGCGTGCCTGTTGAAAAGCCCTGTCCAGGTTGAGTCCGGAGATGTTCGTGGAGTAGAGCAGCTGGGTGCCGTTGGCGACCGCGACGATGTTCTCGCCACCGATCTCGGAGTTCAGTTCTCTGAGGAACGTCCGGGCCTCGGAGCTGTTCTTGATCGAACCCTGAGGGAGAACGGCGAGGTAGACGTTGGACGTCCTCTGGACCGCGGTCCGCATGGTGTCCACAGAATTGTCCGGCACGTTGGCGGCGGAGTCGTAGTAGAAACGATTCCCGCTCTTCAGCTGCGATGCGATCGAGGACGGATCGGGTGCCGCTGCGTGGGCCGCCGGAGCGATCATGAAGACGGCCAGTAGCCCGGTGAAGAGCGCGGTGATCGCGGCACCGAGACGACCTGCTGAGAGTTTTGTGGTGGTCACGGCAGTAAAGCCTCCTTCGTCCGATAAGGACGAATGAGCGGACATCGAAGTTCCCTACTACCCGACCGTATCCCCTTCATCCGGTGATCGGGCACCGAGTTGGAGGACCGTCGCAGATCGCACACCGGGGCGGCCCGATGCGGGCCACCCCGGCGTCCACGCACCTACCGCATCCGGACCGGCAACCGTGGAGCCGCCGCCGGATCGGCCTGTCCCGGTGCCGGTCAGGCGTCCTTGATGTCGCACACCACCGCGCCGGCGCTGACCGCCTGCCCCACCTGCCC
>NZ_BAAAUT010000019.1:0-117133 GCF_039534085.1 Planomonospora alba | reverse complement strand
CCGGCACCGCGATGATGCTGCTGATGTGGGCCGCCGAGCTGCCCCTGGTCACCAAGACCCCCGCGTCCGCAGCCCTGGAACTCGGGCGCCCGGCGCCTTCCCGCGCTCCGCCGCGCGGAAGCGGCCGCGGGGAGCCCGGACCGAGGCGGCGAGAGACGATTGACATCGTTGTCATGAGGATCGTAGATTCATCTCGCTTATCCGGTTAATCGGCAGCCCCCGAGCGAGGAACCCGCATGTACCCGCTGGCCAACCCCGTCAAGGACTACGCCTGGGGGTCGCGCACCGACATCGCCGCCCTCACCGGGCGGCCCGTGCCCGCCCCCGGCCCCGAGGCGGAGATGTGGCTCGGCGCCCACCCCGCCGGCCCCTCGCTGCTGGCCGGGCAGGACCGCTCGCTGGCCGCCGCCGTCGCCGCCGACCCGCACGGGCAGCTGGGCGAGGCGGTGCTCGCCCGGTTCGGCGCGCGCCTGCCGTACCTCATGAAGCTCATCGCGGTCGCCCGGCCGCTCTCCTTGCAGGTCCACCCGTCGGCCGAGCAGGCTGAGGAGGGCCACGCGCGCGGCGTCTACGGCGACCCCTGGCCCAAGCCGGAGCTCGTCTGCGCGCTGACCCCGTTCAGCGCGCTGGCCGGGTTCCGCCCGGCGGAGGAGGCCGCCGGGATGGTGGCGGGGCTGGGCCTGCCCTCGCTGGGGGAGGTGGTCGCGCTGTTGCGGCGGGGCGCCGTCCTCGACGCCCTGCGCGTGCTCCTGGAGGAGCACCGCGAGACGGAGGGCATCGCCCGGGCGGCCGCCGAGGTGGACGGCCCCGACCACGCGCTGACCGTACGGCTGGCGGAGCTGCACCCCGGTGATCCCGCCTGCCTGGCCCCGCTGCTGCTGCGCCGGCACGAGCTCGCCCCCGGCGAGGCGCTCTTCCTGGGCGCGGGGGTGCCGCACTGCTATCTGCGGGGCTTCGGGGTGGAGATCATGGGTGCCTCCGACAACGTCATGCGGGCCGGGCTCACCCCCAAGCCGGTCGACGTCCCGGAACTGCTGCGCGTCACCGATCCGGCCGCAGCTCCGCTCCCGGTGCGGGCCCGCGACGGCGTGTACGCCGTCCCGGCCGAGGAGTTCCGGCTCCGGAGGCTGGCCGGGGAGGGCGGGCACCTGCTGCCCGGCGGCGCACCCCGCATCCTGCTGTGCACCGAGGGGGCGGCGGAGGCCGGCCCCCTCCGGCTGACGGCCGGCGGGTCCGCCTTCGTCCCGGCCTCCCGCCGGGACGTCGAGGTGACCACCACCGGCGTCGTCTTCTGCGCCGAGCCGGGCACGGCCCCGTAGGCCGCCCCCGCGCCGGGCGGACTCCGTCCCGCCGCCGCAAGGGACCCCGGCCGCCCGCGCGCCCACTCGCCCGCCGGCCGCGCATCCGCCCCCACCGCACGTCCCCCGCCGCGGATCCGCCCTTCTGTGCATTCATACGTGGTCGGCCGGTTCCGGATCCGTGACCATCGCGTGCACGCACCGCGCCCGCGCGCGGCGCGCACGCGACGGGCACCGGGCCGGGAGGGCACCGATGGGACAGGCACGGGAGCGGGTTCCGCTCGAAGACAGGCCGGTCTTCGGCACCGGGGACCTCGACGAGGCCCGCGAGCAGGTGGCGAGGGTGTTCTGCCCGCACCGGCTGGAGCTGACCGGGCGGGCCCCGCGGCTGGCCGCCCGGCTCAACTCCGCGCGGCTCGGCGCCGTCCGGGTGAGCTACCTCGACTACGGCGCGGACGTGCACATCGAGCCGGGTGAGCTGGAGTCCTTCTTCCTCGTGCAGATCCCGCTCGCCGGGCGCAGCCTGATCCGGTGCGGCGGCCAGGAGATCGTCTCGACCCCGCGGCTGGCCTCCCTGCCCTCGCCGACCGAGTACCTCGACATGCACTGGGAGGCGGGCTGCCCCCAGCTGATCGTCAAGTTCGACCGGTCCGCGGTCGAGGGCACGCTGGAGCGCATGCTCGGGCGGCGGCCCGACCGGCCGGTCCGCTTCGAGCCGGGTGTGGACATGACCGCCGGCTGGGCGCGGTCCTGGCGGGCGATGGCGGACCTGCTCGTCCGGGAGGCCGGGCGCGACGACGGGCTCGCCGCGCAGCCGCTGGCGGTCGCCCACCTGGAGAGCGCCCTGCTCACCTCGCTGCTGACGATGCAGCCCTCGAACCACCGCGACCTGCTGAACGCGCCCCGGCCGCCGGCGGTGCCCAAGGTGGTGCGCCGGGCGATGGAGTTCGTCGACGGCCACGCCCACGAGCCGCTGACGACCGACGACGTCGCCCGCGCGGTGGCGGTCAGCGGGCGCTCACTGCAGGAGGGGTTCCGCCGCCACCTCGGCACGACGCCGATGGAGTACCTGCGGGACGTGCGGCTGAGCCGGGTCCACGGCGAGCTGACCGCCGCCGACCCCGCCCGCGTCACGGTGACCGCGGTGGCCGCGCGCTGGGGGTTCTGGCACCAGGGCCGGTTCGCCGCGGCCTACCGCGCGAAGTACGGGTGCCCGCCCTCGCGGACGCTGCGCGGCCGGTGACGGCTCCCCGTGCGGGGCCGCGGGCCCGGCGGAGGGTCCGCGCCAGGCGGACGGAACCCGCGCCGAGCGGATGGCCCGCACGGCGGCGCCCGCCGTACGTTCTGATCAGGCGCCGAACCGACCATCCCCTCCCGGGGGCCGTCCCCTCAACCTGAGAAAGGACGCACCACCATGCGCAGAATCCTCATCGTCGGCGCCGGGCAGGCCGGGCTCCACCTCGCCCTCGGCCTGCTGCGCCACGGCTACGACGTCACCGTCGTCTCCAACCGGACCCCCGGGGAGATCCGCGGCGGCCGGGCCATGTCCAGCCAGGCCGTGTTCGGCACGGCCCTCGGCCACGAGCGCGCCCTCGGCCTGGACCTGTGGGGCGACGCCTGCCCGCCCATCGAGGGCATCCAGCTCACCGTGCCCGGCCCCGGCGGCGGCCGGGCGATCCACTGGGCGGCCCGGCTGGAGACGCCCGCCCGCTCGGTCGACCAGCGGCTGAAGATGCCCGCCTGGATGGCGGAGGTGGAACGGCGCGGCGGCAAGCTGGTGATCCACGACGCCACGGCCGGCGACCTGGAGGAGTACGCCGACCGGTACGACCTCGTCCTGGTCGCGGCGGGCAAGGGGCCGATCGCCTCGCTGTTCGAGCGGGACGCGGCCCGCTCGCCGTACGACGCCCCGCAGCGGGCCCTGGCGCTGACCTACGTCACCGGGCTGGTGCCGCGGCCGGAGCACTCCGCGGTCTGCTTCAACCTGATCCCGGGGGTCGGCGAGTACTTCGTCTTCCCGGCGCTCACCGTCACCGGCCCCTGTGAGATCATGGTGTTCGAGGGGCTGGTCGGCGGGCCGATGGACTGCTGGTCCGATGTGCGCACCCCCGCCGAGCACCTGGCCAGGAGCCGGTGGATCCTGGAGACCTTCCTGCCGTGGGAGGCCGAGCGCTGCGCCCGAGCCGAGCTCACCGACGACGGCGGCGTGCTGACCGGACGCTTCGCCCCGACCGTGCGCAGGCCGGTCGCGACGCTGCCCTCCGGCGCGCCGGTCCTGGGGGTCGCGGACGTGGTCGTGCTCAACGACCCCGTCACCGGGCAGGGGGCCAACAACGCCGCCAAGTGCGCGGCCTCCTACCTGGAGAGCATCCTGACGCGCGGCGGGCGGCCGTTCGACGCCGCCTGGATGGAGGCCGCCTTCGAGCGCCACTGGGAGACCGCCCGGCACGTCACCGCCTGGACGAACGCGCTCCTGGCGCCCCCGCCGCCGCACGTGCTGGAGATCCTCCGGGCCGCGGGCGGACTGCCGGAGGTGGCCGCCCGGTTCGTGAACGGCTTCGACGACCCGTCCGACTTCGCCGGGTGGTTCATGGACCCCGCCGCGGCGGGCGGGTACCTGGCGCGGGCGCGCGAGCGGGAAGGGGCACGGCGATGAGCACGGCGACGGGGGAGGCCGCCAGGAGCGCGGCGACGGGGGACACCGTGACGGGGGAGGCCGGGACGCTGCGTGAGGCCTTCGGGCAGTACGCGACCGGGGTGGCGGTGGTCACCGCCGCCGCCCGGGGCGGGGAGCGGGCGGGGGTCACCGTCAACTCGTTCACCTCGGTCTCGCTCGACCCGCCGCTGGTGCTGTGGTGCCTGGCCCGGCGCTCGGCCGCCCTGCCGGTCTTCCTGGCGGCGGGGCGGTTCGCGGTCAACGTCCTGGCGGAGGACCAGGAGCACCTGTCCCGGCGGTTCGCCGCGCCGCTGCCCGACAGGTTCGCCGGGGTGGAGGCGCCGCCCGGCCCGGGCGGCGCACCGGTGCTCGCCGGCGCCCTGGCGCACTTCGCCTGCCGTACGGTGGCCGTGCACCGGGGCGGTGACCATCTGATCCTGGTCGGACAGGTGGAGCACTTCCGGCGCTGGGAGGGGGAGCCGCTGATCTTCCACGCGGGACGCTACCGCCGCGCGGCGTCCCCGGAGCCGCTCCCGGTGCGCTGCGCGTAGCGCGCCGCCCGGCTCACCAGCCCGCTCCGGCGGCCCGCGCCGGGGCGCCGGAGCGGGGTCCCCAGATCGCGGGGTACTCGGGGTAGCCGTAGCCGACGACCTCGCCCTTGCCGCGGACGCGCTGCTCGACCAGTCCCCTGTCGGTGTTGCCCTCGATGGTGGTGATCGTGCCGTCGCCGTTGTCCTTCTTCACCAGGCCCATGTGGTCGATCCGGTAGACGTCCTCGCCGCTCCCGCCTCCGCCGTCGATGTCGAAGAAGGCGAGGGCGCCGGGCACGGCGGTGGTGCCCCAGCGCCCGTCGAGCTGGAAGCGCCGGGCCCAGGTGACGACGTAGACGTCGGAGCCGGTCGTGGACCGCAGGCCGACCTGCTCGGCGACCCAGGAGACGAACATCGCGCACCAGGGGGCGTTCACGTAGGCCTGCACGGTGTGGCCGTCGCGGGCCGCGGTCTCCCAGGCCCGCTCGGTGCCCATGTACCAGGAGTGGAACTTGGTGCCGCCGCCCTCGGCGTTCTCCCGGATGCCGATCTGCTGCTCGGCCACCCGCAGCATGCGCTCCAGCGCCGCGTGCGCAGGCCGCTCCATCGGGACGTACGGCCCGGCGGGCGGTCCCGCCCCGCTCCGGCCGGATCCGGCGGACAGCAGGGCGGGGGCGCCGGCGAGGGCCGTGGCGGCGACGAGCACGGCGCTGAGCGCCAGGCGGGGCGGACCGGGGGGGAGGGAACGAGGAAAGCGGGCACGAATCATTCCGGGTTCACTCCTTGTCTCCGTGCCGCCACCGGACCGGTCGGCGGCAAGAGGATCACGCGAGAGTTAATCGGACTATCTTCGCTTTTTATGACAAATGATCATACCCGTTCTCGGACGGTTCACCCCTCCGCGAGGTCCGGGGGCCGGGCGGGGCGGTGGCGGGGCCGGGACGGGGCCGCCGGGCCGCCGCCCTCACCGGGGCGGCGGCCCGGCGGTCATCCCGGACCGGACCCGGGGCTCAGCGGGCCGCCCGCACCGGCTCGGCGCGGCGCGGCTCGGGCTCCGGGGCGGCGGCCGGGCCGGGGTGCGACGCCTCGGGCGCGGGGGCCTGCTGCGCCGTCTGCTGTGCGGGGGCCTGCTGCGGGGAGGCCTGCCTGGCGGGCGTCTCGCGGGCGGGGGAGGGCGGGGGCGCGGCGCCGTCCTCGATGAGCCGGACCGCCCGCTCCAGCTCCTCGGCCGTCTCCGCCTCGGCGTGCGAGGCGCCGGAGGGCCGCCGCGCGCGGGAGAGGGCCCAGAAGTGGCGGGTGTGCTCGCCGTACCAGACCGTCCAGCCGGGCAGCCGTGCGGCCAGCGCGCGCGCCGCGGCCTTGCCTTCGGTGATCTCGTTCGCCATCGTGACCCTCTTTCGTGGTGCGCCCTGCCGGTCCGGCAGTACAGCGGCCGGGACGATTGCCTTACCCAGGAACACCCGTCCCATCCGGATCGGGGCCCGCCGCAGACGGAATCTTTACCGAAATCCCGCCCGTCACCGGGCTTGACCTGCTCGGACGTGCCGCCGACGGGTGCGGTGCCGGCACCCGGAAGGTCGGCCGCGAAGGGTTGTCTCTTACCAAAAATGGTCAAAGGACCATAAAAATCGCATATGGTGACGATGTCCTCATGGTCTTGTCGGAAGGCCGCCATGCCGTCGCATCTGTTCGATCTCTCCCCCGGCCGTCCCGGGCGGCCGGGGCGCCGGGCGGACGGCCGTCCCGGCCGCGGTACGCCGGGCAGGCGGACCGCCGTCGCCGCCGTGCTCGCCCTCGCCGCCGCACTGCTCCTGGCCTGGCCCGCGGACCCGCCGCTCCTCCGGGCGGCGGCCGGCGGCGCACTGGTGTGCGGGCTGCTCCTGGCGCTGCCACGGCGCCGTGCCCGGCGGAGCGGCGGCGCCCGCACCTCCCCCCTCCCGCACGCGGCCGCCCCGGGAACGGCGCGGACCGGAGCACTCGGTGCGGAGCCGGCCGTGCGCCCCACCGTCCCGGCCGCGTACTCCGCCGGCTCCACCGCGCGCCCCGCCGCGGACGCGCCCGGCGGCCCGGGCGGATCCGCCGTCGCGGTCGGCGGGACCTACCGGGTGCACGTGCCCGACGCGCGGTACGGGGATCTGCGGCCGGACCTGCAGCGGGAGTACGGCGGGCTGCGCGGCGGCGCCTTCGAGATGACGGTCACGGAGGTGCTCGTCGTCGACGACGTGCCGATGGTCGAAGGGGTGCGCGTGGTGGAGTCCGGCGGCGTCGACATCGGGCTCACCCCCGAGCAGGCGGCGGCCCTGTGCCTGCGGCCCGGCGTCGCCTACCGGGTGCGCGGCGGGCTGTACGACGCGGACGGGCGCGAGGTGGAGGTGCCGGCGGCGGTGACGGCGCGGGTCCCGGCCCGCTGGCTGCACCCGCCCGCCACACCCTGACCGGCCCCGCGCGGCGGCCCTACGACGGCTCCCCGGGCCCTTCCGGTCCCGCGCGGTCCGCCCCGGCCAGCGCGGAGTGCCGGTAGGAGTAACCGAAGTACACCGCCAGGCCGAGCACGAACCACACGGCGAAGCGCGCCCAGGTCTCCCACTGCAGGAAGGTGATCAGCCAGAGGGAGAAGAGCACGCCGACCGCGGGCACGACCGGCATGCCCGGGCAGCGGAAGGAGCGCGGCATGTCGGGCCTGCGGTAACGCAGCACGATCACCGCCGTGCACACGACGGCGAAGGCGAGCAGGATGCCGATGTTGGTCAGCTCCGCCGCCTCCGCGATGGGCAGGAACCCCGCGATGAGCGCGGAGACGGCCCCGGCGATCCAGGTCACCCGCGTCGGCACGTGCCGGGTCGGGTGCGTCCTGGCGAACCACTTCGGCAGCAGGCCGTCGCGGCTCATCGCGAACCAGACCCGGGTCACGCCGAGCATGAACGTGAACATCACGGTGAGGATGCCGACGATCGCGCCGACCGCGATCACGTCCGCCAGGCCGCGCAGGCCCGCCGCCTGGAAGGCGGAGGAGAAGCCGCTCTCCGGGTCGATCTCCGTGTGGTGCTGCATGCCCGTCAGCACCAGGCAGGCCAGCACGTACAGGACCATCGAGACGGCCAGCGAGTACACGATCGCCTTCGGCATGTGGCGCTGCGCGTCCCTGGACTCCTCGGCCGCCGTGCTCATCGCGTCGTAGCCGAAGACGGCGAAGAACACCGTGGCGGCCCCGGTGAGCGCGCCGCCGAGGCCGTAGGGGAAGAACGGCGTGTAGTTCGCGATGTCGACGTGGAAGACGCCGACGCCGACGACCAGGAGCACCACGGCGACCTTCAGGACGACGACGGCCGTCTCGAAGCGGGCCGCGCTCCGCATGCCGAGGTTCAGCAGGAAGGCGATCAGCAGGCACAGGGCCGCCGCGAACAGGTCCACCCGGTGCCCCTCGCCGGTGCCCGGCGCGCCCAGCATCCACGCCGGCAGCGCCACGCCCAGGTCGGTGAGGAGGAACGAGAAGTAACCGGAGATGCCGATGGCGACCACCGCGACGATCGCGGTGTACTCCAGCAGCAGGTCCCAGCCGATGAACCAGCCCGCCAGCTCGCCGAGGACCGCGTAGCCGTAGGTGTAGGCGGAGCCGGCCTTCGGGATGAGCCCGGCGAACTCCGCGTAGGACAGCGCCGCCGCCGCGCTCGCCACCCCGGCGATCAGGAACGACACCACGACCGCGGGGCCGGCCGTGCCGTTGGCGACCGTGCCCGCGAGCGTGAAGATGCCCGCCCCGATGATCCCGCCCACCCCGATCGCGGTGAGCTGCCAGAGCCCGAGCACGCGGGTGAGCCGCTCGCTCCCGCCGCCCTCCGGCTCGCCGAGGTGCTCGATGGGCTTGCGGCGCAGCACGCCCGATCCTGCCCGGAGCATGGCCATGACCGTCATCTCCCGTGGTCGACGGCGCGGATCGCCCGCCTTCCCCAGGCTAGCCGTCGCGCGCGTCCCTGTCCCGTCCGCGGCGCCGCCGGACGGCGGCCGTGCCGCCGCGCTCCCTCCGGACGCGGCCGTACCTTCCGCGGCGTGCGCCGGTCACGGGGGTCTCTCCGGCAGCGGCCGCACGGTGAACCCGCCGCGACCGTCGAAGCCGACGGTGAACAGCTCGTCGAACCCGTCGGCCAGGCGTGGGCGGCGCAGGCGCTTGAGAGTGGCGTACAGGCCCACCTCCGGGACCCGGGCCCGCCCCTGCCGCGCGGCGTTGCGCTCCAGGGAGGCCGCCAGGTCGGGCGGGAACCAGTAGCCGACCACGCGGGCCCCGTGCCCGCGGGCGACCTCGATGAGGGGCAGCCACTCCTGCGGGGAGGGGTTGGTGTTGTCCACGGCCACGTCGCGTCCCTCCTCCAGCGCCGCGCGGATCAGCCGGAGCTGCCGCTCCTGGCGCCGCCGGGCGCGCGGGAAGTGGTCCTTGCTCACGTGGGCGTGGGTGGCGGCGAGCACCCGGTGGTAGAAACTCGTCTTGCCCGAACCCTGCAGGCCGATGAGGATCGCGACCTCGCGGCGGGGTACGGTTCCGGAGGGTCCCTCGCGCCGGTCCGTCACCCGTCCCAGTGTGCCGCAGGGGTCCCCGGCGGACGGGCCGCGGTCCTCGTCAAATTCGCGCAAAGGGCACGAGGCCGGTATGAATGTCGCTGGTCAGGGCACTGACTTAACGGGGACGCGCTCTGTTGGGGGTGAGACATGGCCAGGGTTCTGACGGTGGAGGACGACACCGACATCCAGTTCGTGATCAGTTTCGCGCTGAAGAAGGCCGGGCACGAGGTGCGGATGGCCAACGACGGGCTGGCGGCGATGGATGCTCTGGCCGAACGGCTGCCCGATGTGGTGATCCTCGACTGGATGATGCCGGGGCTGTCCGGCCCCGAGGTGTGCCGCAGGCTGAGGGAGATGCCGGGCGGGCAGAACGTCGCGGTGCTCATGCTGTCGGCCAAGTCGGAGCAGGCCGACGTGACGCAGGCGTTCGAGGCGGGTGTCGACGACTACATGACCAAGCCGTTCAGCCCCAAGGACCTCGCGACCCGGGTGCAGGACCTGCTGGCCCGGGTGGCGGGGACCCATCTCTGAAGCTTCTCCGCCCGCGCGGGCCGCGCCCGGCCCGCGCCCTCGCCCCCGCCCGCACGCCGCGCCGATCCCTTAGCGTGCCGGTCCGTCCCGGTGCCCCGCGCCGGTGAGGAGGCGCCCCCGGCCGGAGGCCGCCGTCAGGAGGCCGCCCGCAGGGCCGCCCGGGAGAGCCGGTCGGCGGCCCGGGTCGTCTCCGGGAGGCGGTAGCGGGGGCTGAGCGCCAGGACGTGCCGGCAGGCCGTGTCCAGGTCGATGCGGTGGCCGACGGAGACGAAGACCGGTTTGACGCCGTCCTGCGTGCGCAGCACCCGGCCCACCACGTCGCCGTCCAGCAGCAGCTCGCTCCAGTCCCCGCGTCGGTGGCCCGGCTCGCGGTGGGAGCCGACGAAGGCGGTCTTGCCCACGCCCACGGTGGGCAGGCCGGTGAGCACCCCCAGGTGGCAGGCCAGGCCGAAGCGGCGGGGGTGCGCCAGGCCGTACCCGTCGCAGACGATGAGGTCGGGGACCGCGGTGAGCCGCTCCAGCGCCTCGACGAGGGAGGGCAGCTCCCGGAACGCCAGCAGTCCGGGGACGTACGCGAACGCGGTCCGTCCGGCCACCGCGACCTGCTCGACGATCCGGTGGGTCGCCGCGTCGAGGACGACGACCGCGGCCGCGAGCCGGTCGCCGCGGTAGGCGACGTCCACCCCCGCCACGGTCGCCGGGCGGGCGGGGCCCGGGCCCGCCAGGTCGAGCCCGGCCCGGAGCGCGTCCTGCACGGCCTCGGCCTCGGCGGCGGTCTCCGGCCACGGGTGGGAGAGCTGAATCTTCACAGGGCGTGACGATATCCCGCGGACCGGGCACGCGCGACGGCCGTGCCGACCGCTCCGCCGGGCCCGGGCGCGCGGTGCCGACGGTCCGTGAGCGGGATCGCGACCCTCGCCGGAGACGGTGACCCAACGTCACCGCCCTTTTTGCCTCAGTAACGGTCCGCGGTCGCCGACGGTCTAGGCGACAGCAGGATGTGCGCGGACCGTGGTTGCCCGCAGGTCTGCGCCGGTCCCGGCGGGTGGTCCTCCCCGCGCCGGGAGCCTTCTCCGGCCCGCCACCCGCCGTGGTGCGGGCCCCTCCCCGCGGGCAGCAGAAAGGGAACGCGTCCTTGTCCGCTCTGTCGCGCGTCTTCTACCGCGGGGGCGTCTCCGCGGGCCTGGCCCTCGCCGCCGTCACCGGGTTCTCCGTCCTGTCCGCCGGACCGGCCGCCGCCGACGCCCGCACGGCCGTCGACCACAGGCTCGATGCGACCCCCTTCGGGGACATGCAGGCCCGGATCGCCGAGATCCAGTCCAACATCGAGACGCTCCGGAGCGGGACGGCGCAGCGGCCGTCCGCGGCCACCGGGCCCTCCGCGCGGACCGGGACCGGCGGGGCCTCCGGGACGGCCGTCCCGCAGGTGGCGGGCCAGGACCGGCTCGCGCAGGTCCAGGCGCAGATCGCGCAGGCGCAGGCCCAGCTCCGAGGCGGGCTCCAGGCCCCCGCGCAGCCGGGGACCGGCGGGGCCGGGGACCCGGCGGGGGGCCTGGCCGGAGGTCTCACCGAGGACCTCGCGGGGAGCCTCGCGCAGAACCTCGCCGGGAATCCCACGCAGGGCCTCGCGGGAGGCCTCACGCAGGACCTCGCGGGGAGTCTCGCGCAGGAGCTCGCCGGAGGGCTCCAGGCGCCCGGCCTGCCGGCCGCGGAGAGCGGGGCGCACAGCAGCGCCGCCGCCCAGGTGCGGCGGGTCGTCTCCACCGCGCTCGCCCGGGTCGGCGAGGGCGAGAAGAAGGACGGCACGACCTCCTACGGCACCTGGTACGACCGCTACACCGGCCAGAAGGGCTTCGCCGCCGCGGCCTGGTGCGACATGTTCCTGGCCTGGGTCGGGGTGCAGAACGGCGTGCAGGACCGGATGGGGGTCTTCGCCTACACCCCCTGGCACGCCGAGTGGTTCGACGAGCAGGGCCGTTTCGACCGCAAGCCGAAGGTCGGCGACCTGGTCTTCTTCGACTGGGCCGGCTCGCGCAGCATCGCGGCGATCGACCACGTGGGCCTGGTGACCGGGGTGAACCCCGACGGCTCGGTCACCACCGTCGAGGGCAACATCAGCGACAGGGTCGTCACCCGCACGCGCACCATGGCCAACATCGTCGGGTTCGGGCACCCCGCCTACGGAAGCTGATCCTCGCGACCTCCCCGGCCGTCCGCGCCGTCCCGTGCGGTCCGCTCCACGCGGATCGCACGGGAGCGCCGCCGGTCGCCGCGGACCGTCGATGTGAGCGTTAACAGATCTGTGGTGCCCCATTGAAGGGCCTCGCGGTCCCGCCGTCAAGACCGGACTGACGTCACGTTTCACGCCCGGGCGGCGTAATCCGACCGTAACCGGAGAAGTGCTTGACGCGGCGTGTTGTTAACGCTCACAGTCTGACGCAGACGGTCCGACGACGAGGGGAGCCGCCCGTGGCACCGAGCAAGGAGCGCCTGCCCGTGATGGCGGACGTGGCGCGGCTGGCGGGCGTCTCGCACCAGACGGTCTCGCGGGTGCTCAACGACCACCCCAACGTCCGGGCCGAGACCCGGACCCGGGTCCTGGAGGCGATCGACCGGCTGGGCTACCGGCGCAACCTCGTGGCCCGCGCCCTGGTCACCCGGCACTCGCGCACTCTCGGCGTCGTCAGCTTCGACACCACCCTGTACGGCCCGGCGAGCACGGTCTACGGCATCGAGCAGGCGGCCCGGGCCGCGGGCTACTTCGTCAGCATCGTCAGCCTCACGTCCATCGACCGGGCGGGGGTGCGCGACGCGCTCGACTACCTGGCGGAGCAGTCGGTGGACGGCATCGTCGTGGTCGCGCCGCAGCGTTCGGCGGCCCGCGCACTGGCGGACCTGCCCTCGGGCGTCCCGGTGGTCGCCGTCGAGGGGGGCGAGGCCGGGGACGTCTCCACGGTCAGCGTCGACCAGGTCGCGGGCGCCCGCCTGGCCACCGAGCACCTGCTCGGCCTCGGCCACGAGACGGTCTGGCACGTGAGCGGTCCGTCGGACTGGCTGGAGGCCGAGGGGCGGGTCGAGGGGTGGCGGGCCGCGCTGTCCGCCGCCGGCCGCCGGGCGCCCGAGGTGCTCCCCGGCGACTGGAGCCCGCGTTCGGGATACGAGGCCGGGCGCCGCCTGGCCGGGATGGCCGGGGTCACCGCGGTGTTCGTGGCCAACGACCAGATGGCGCTCGGAGTGCTGCGGGCGTTCGCCGAGGAGGGGGTGCGGGTCCCCGAGCGGATCAGCGTCGTCGGGTTCGACGACATCCCCGAGTCGGAGTTCTTCTCGCCTCCGCTCACCACGGTCAGGCAGGACTTCGCCGCGGTGGGCCGCCGCAGCATCGAGATGCTGCTGCGGCGGATAGAGGCGGGAGAGCGGTGGGGGCGCGAGGCGTTCGTGGTCCCGCCGGAGTTCGTGGCCAGGGCCAGCACCGCGCCGGTCCGGCCATAAGCGGGTCGCGGAGGGATCGGGGGTGACGTCGCGACGTGATGTTAACGCTAACGGAAACAGGCTCGCCGAAGGTGGGCGGAGAGGAAGAACGACCGTGTTCAAGAGGATGTCAGCGCTGCTGCTCGCCGGTGTCACCGCCCTGGCGGCGGCCGGCTGCGCGAGCGGCGGCTCCGGCGGGTCCGGAGGGTCCGGCGGCTCCGGAGGGGCCGACGACGGAAAGATCACCATGGGCTTCTCCCAGGTGGGCGCGGAGAGCGGCTGGCGCACCGCCAACACCAAGTCCATCCAGGAGTCGGCCAAGGCGGCCGGGATCGAACTGAAGTTCTCCGACGCCCAGCAGAAGCAGGAGAACCAGATCAAGGCGATCCGCTCCTTCATCCAGCAGCGGGTCGACGTCATCGCCTTCTCCCCGGTCGTGGAGTCCGGCTGGGACACCGTGCTCAAGGAGGCGCAGAACGCCAAGATCCCGGTGATCCTCACCGACCGGGCGGTGGACTCGGCGGACACCAGCCTCTACAAGACCTTCCTCGGCTCCGACTTCGTCGAGGAGGGCCGCAAGGCCGGCAAGTGGCTGGTGGAGGAGTACAAGGACTCCACCGAGACGGTGAACATCGTCGAACTGCAGGGCACCACCGGCTCCGCGCCCGCCAACGACCGCAGGGACGGCTTCGCCGAGATCATCAAGGCCGAGCCCAAGTTCAAGGTGATCGCCTCGCAGACCGGCGACTTCACCCGGGCCAAGGGCAAGGAGGTCATGGAGGCGTTCCTCAAGGCCCACCCCGACATCGACGTGCTGTACGCGCACAACGACGACATGGGCCTGGGCGCCATCGAGGCCATCGAGGGCGCGGGCAAGGTCCCCGGCAAGGACATCAAGATCATCACGGTCGACGCGGTCAAGGACGGCATGCAGGCGCTCGCCGACGGGAAGATCAACTTCATCGTCGAGTGCAGCCCCATCCTCGGCCCGCAGCTGATGGACCTGGCCAAGAAGGTCGTCGCCGGCGAGCAGGTGCCCCAGCGGGTGCTGACCGAGGAGACCACGTTCACCCAGGAGCAGGCCAAGGCCGTCCTGCCCACCCGCCCGTACTAGACCGGACGGGGCCGCTCGCGGATCCTGAGCCCCGCGAGCGGCCCCTCCCTCCCGAGGAAAGGGCCGCCCCATGGCCGCACCCGCCCCGATCCTGCGGATGAGCGGGATCAGCAAACAGTTCCCCGGCGTGCAGGCGCTGGACGGCGTCGACTTCCGGCTGCTGCCCGGAGAGGTGCACGCCCTGATGGGGGAGAACGGCGCCGGCAAGTCGACCCTCATCAAGGTGCTCACCGGCGTGCACGACATCGACGCCGGCCGGATCGAGCTGGACGGGGCGCCGGTCGCCTTCGCCAGCCCCCTCCAGGCGCAGCAGGCCGGGATCAGCACGGTCTACCAGGAGGTCAACCTCTGCCCGAACCTCTCGGTCGCGGAGAACATCTTCATCGGCCGCGAGCCGCGCCGGCTGGGCCGGATCCGGTGGAAGCAGATGCGGCGGCGCGCCGCCGAGCTGCTCGCCCGGCTCGACCTGCGCATCGACGTGTCGGCCCCGCTGTCCTCCTACTCCCTGGCGATCCAGCAGATGGTCGCCATCGCCCGCGCGGTCGACATCTCCGCCCGGGTGCTGATCCTCGACGAGCCGACCTCCAGCCTCGACGCCGGGGAGGTCCGGCAGCTGTTCCGGGTGATGCGCCGCCTCAAGGAGGAGGGCATCGCGATCCTGTTCGTCTCGCACTTCCTCGACCAGATCTACGAGATCTCCGACCGCATGACGATCCTGCGCAACGGCGCGCTGGTGGGGGAGTACCTCACCGGCGAGCTCGGCCAGGTCGAGCTGGTCGGCAAGATGATCGGCCGCGAGCTGGCCGACCTGGAGAAGCTCGACGGCAAGCCGCCGGCCCGGGTGAGCGGCCCGCTGGTGGAGGCCGAGGGGCTGGGCCGCGCCAGGGCGATCGAGCCGTTCACGCTCACCATCCGCCAGGGCGAGGTCGTCGGCCTGGCGGGCCTGCTCGGCTCTGGCCGCACCGAGCTCGCCCGGCTGCTGTTCGGCGCCGACCACGCGACCACCGGCTCGCTGCGGATCGGCGGCGAGCCCGTCACCCTGCGCACGCCGCGCGCGGCCATGAACCGCGGCGTCGCGTTCTGCTCGGAGAACCGGCGGACGGAGGGCCTGATCGGGGACCTCACCGTGCGGGAGAACATCATCCTGGCGCTGCAGGCCAAGCGCGGCTGGCACCGGCCGATCCCCCGGCGCACCCAGGACGAGCTGGTCGCCAAGTACATCGCCGCGCTGAACATCCGCCCCGGCGACCCCGACCAGCTCGTCAGGAACCTCAGCGGCGGCAACCAGCAGAAGGTCCTGCTGGCCCGCTGGCTCATCCTCGAACCCCGCCTGCTCGTCCTCGACGAGCCCACCCGCGGCATCGACGTCGGCGCGAAGGCGGAGATCCAGCGCCTGGTCGCCGAGCTGTCCGACGGCGGCATGGCCGTGCTGTTCGTCTCCGCCGAGCTCGAAGAGGTGCTGCGGCTCAGCCACAGGGTCGGCGTCCTGCGGGACCGGCGCCTGGTGGCCGAACTGCCCAACGACGACGGCCTGACCACCGGAGTCCTCATGGAGACCATCGCGAGCGGAGGGCGCGCATGACCGCCCTCGCCAGGCACCGCCTGCTGTGGCCCGGCGCCGTCCTCGCCCTGCTGCTGCTGGCGAACGTGGCGTTCACGCCGGGCTTCCTGTCGATCGAGATGAAGGACGGCCACCTCTACGGCAGCCTCATCGACATCGTCCGCTTCGGAGCGCCGCTGATCCTCGTGGCGATCGGCATGACGCTCGTCATCGCCACCGGCGGCATCGACCTGTCGGTCGGCTCGGTGGTGGCCATCTCCGGCGCCCTGGCCTGCCTGCGGATCAGCGAGCTGCCCGACCAGGACGGCGTGGGCGGCGTGCTCGCCGCCGTCGGGCTGGCGCTGGCGCTGGCGGTGGCGCTGGGGGCGTGGAACGGCTTCCTCGTCGCCGCGGTCGGCATCCAGCCGATCATCGCGACGCTGATCATCATGGTCGCCGGGCGCGGCCTCGCCCAGCTGATCACCGACGGGCAGATCATCACGGTCAACAGCGACCCCTACAAGCTCATCGGCGGCGGCTACTGGCTGACCCTGCCGTTCGGCATCCTCATCGTGCTGGCCGTCCTGGCCGCCACCGCCTTCCTGACCCGGCGCCTGGCCCTGGGCCTGCTCATCGAGTCCATCGGCGGCAACGCGACGGCCAGCCGGCTGGCGGGCATCCGCTCGCGGGGGCTGACCGTGGCGGTCTACGCGTTCTGCGCGCTGTGCGCGGGCATCGCCGGACTGATGATCAGCTCCAACGTCTCCAGCGCCGACGGCAACAACGCGGGGCTGTGGATCGAGCTCGACGCCATCCTCGCCGTCGTGATCGGCGGCACCTCCCTCATGGGCGGCCGGTTCTCGCTCGCCGGCACCGTGCTCGGCGCGCTCATCATCCAGACGCTCACCACCACGATCTACTCCGTCGGCGTCCCGCCGGAGACCACGCTGCTGTTCAAGGCGCTCGTGGTGACCGCGGTCTGCCTGGCGCAGTCCCCGTCCTTCCGCGAGAAGGCGTTCCGGCGCCGCGGGCGCCGCGGTCCGGCCGCGCCCGCGGCCACCGACGAGAAGGTGGAGGTCGCAGCATGAGCACCGGCGTCCTGACCCGCGGCCGGTCGGCCCTGTCCGGCCAGCGGAGCACCTACCTGCCCGTCCTGGTGACGGCCGGCCTGCTGGTGGCGATGTTCGCCGCCGGCGGCGTGCGCTACGAGGGCTTCGCCACCGGGCAGGTGGTGCTCAACGTCTTCGTCGACAACGCGTTCCTGCTCGTGGTCGCCGTCGGCATGACCTTCGTGATCCTCACCGGCGGCATCGACCTGTCGGTCGGCGCGGTGGTCGCGCTCTCCACGATGGTCTCGGCGAGCCTCATGGCGGGTCCCGGCTGGCCGCCGGTCCTGGTCGTCCCGCTGGTGCTGCTCATCGGCGCGGCGCTCGGCCTCGCGATGGGCTGCATGATCCACTACTTCGACATCCAGCCGTTCATCGTCACGCTGGCCGGCATGTTCCTGGCCCGCGGCCTGTGCTACGTGATCGGCACCGACTCGATCCCGATCACCGACCCGGCCTACACGGCCGTCGCCCAGACCCAGATCGGGCTGCCCGGCGGCATGTTCGTCTCGGTGAGCGTCGTCATCGCCCTGGCGGTGGTGCTCGCGGCGGCGTACGTGCTGCACTACACCCGGCTCGGCCGCAGCGTCTACGCCGTCGGCGGCAGCGAGCAGTCGGCGCTGCTCATGGGCCTGCCGGTGGCCCGGACGAAGATCATGGTCTACACGATCAGCGGCCTGTGCTCCGCGCTCGGCGGCGTGCTGCTCTCGCTCTACATGCTCTCCGGGTACGGCCTGCACGCGGTCGGCATGGAACTGGACGCGATCGCGGCCGTCGTCATCGGGGGGACCCTGCTGACCGGCGGGTCCGGCTATCTGGCGGGCACCGTGCTCGGCGTGCTGGTCCTCGGCCTGATCCAGACGATCATCAGCTTCGAGGGCACCCTCAGCTCCTGGTGGACCAAGATCTTCATCGGCCTGCTGCTGTTCGCCTTCATCCTGCTCCAGCGCCTCATCTCCGCGCGCCGGACCTGACCGGCGCCTCATCTGCGCGGCCGGGCCCCACCGGCCCGGCCGCGGAGCCGTACCCCAGCAACCCCCTGACCCGGGAGAGAGTGTGAACGCTAACAGCGACCGCTACACGGTCGGCGTCGACTTCGGCACGCTGTCGGGCCGCGCCGTGGTGGTGCGGGTCTCCGACGGCGCCGAACTGGGCGCCGCCGTGCACGAGTACGCCCACCGGGTGATCGACGACCGGCTGCCCGGCACGGACGTGCGCCTGGGACCGGACTGGGCGCTGCAGTCGCCCGGGGACTGGCGCGAGGTGCTGCGCACCGCCGTCCCGCAGGCCGTCGCCGCCGCCGGCGTCCCCCCGGAGCACGTCATCGGCATCGGCACCGACTTCACCGCCTGCACGGTGCTGCCCGCCACCGCCGACGGCACCCCGCTGTGCGAGACGGAGCGCTTCGCCGCCCGGCCGCACGCCTGGCCGAAGCTCTGGAAGCACCACGCCGCCCAGCCGCACGCCGACCGGATCAACGCGGTCGCCGCCAAGCGGGGCGAGACCTGGCTGCCCCGCTACGGCGGGAAGATCTCCTCCGAGTGGCAGTTCGCCAAGGGCCTGCAGGTCCTGGAGGAGGACCCTGAGGTCTACGGCGCCGCCGAGCGCTGGATCGAGGCCGCCGACTGGATCGTCTGGCAGCTGACCGGTGTGGAGACCCGCAACGTCTGCACGGCCGGCTACAAGGCGATCCGCCAGGACGGGGCCTACCCGTCGGAGGAGTTCCTGGCCGAGCTCAACCCCGGCTTCACCGGCTTCACCGGCAAGTTCGGCCCGGAGCCGGTCCCGCTCGGCGGCCTGGCCGGCACCCTGTCCGCGACGGCCGCCGCCTGGACCGGCCTGCCCGAGGGCATCGCGGTCGCCGTCGGCAACGTCGACGCGCACGTCACCGCGGCCGCCGCGGACGCCGTACGGCCCGGCCAGATGGTCGCGATCATGGGCACCTCGACCTGCCACATCATGCCCTCCGACGCCCTCGCCGAGATCCCCGGCATGTGCGGCGTGGTCCGCGACGGGATCGTGCCGGGGCTGTGGGGCTACGAGGCGGGCCAGTCCGCCGTCGGCGACATCCTCGGCTGGTTCGTCGAGACCTGCGTGCCCGGCTCCTACGAGCGCGAGGCCGAGCGGCTGGGCGTGAGCGTGCACGAGCACCTGACCGCGCTCGCCGCCGGGCAGGAGGTCGGCCGGCACGGCCTCGTCGCACTGGACTGGCACAACGGCAACCGGTCGGTGCTCGTCGACCACGACCTGTCCGCGGTGGTCGTCGGCCAGACGCTCGCCACCCGCCCCGAGGACACCTACCGGGCGCTCATCGAGGCCACCGCCTTCGGCGCCCGCACGATCGTGGAGGCGTTCGAGACCTCCGGCGTGCCGGTGCGGGAGTTCGTCGCCGCCGGCGGCCTGCTGAAGAACCGCTTCCTCATGCAGGTCTACGCCGACGTGCTCCGCCGCCCGCTCTCGGTGATCGGCTCCGAGCAGGGCTGCGCCCTCGGCTCGGCGATCCACGCGGCCGTGGCGGCCGGGGCCCATCCCGACATCACCGCCGCCGCGGCGGCGATGGGCAAGCGCACCGAGGCCGCCTACCTACCCGACCCCGCCCGCGCGGCCGCCTACGACCTGCTGTACGCCGAGTACCGCCGCCTCCACGACCACTTCGGCCGGGGCGAGGGCCCCGGCGGCTCTGCGGCCTCCGGCGGCCCTGCCGGATTCGCCGCCTCCGGCGGCAACGACGTCCTTCACCGGCTGCGCGCGCTGCGCAACAGGGCGGGCGCATGACCGCCCCCGCCGTCCCCGTCCCCGTCCCGGCCAGGGAGAAGCCATGACCCCCTCCGTCACCAGCGCCGTCACCGACGGCGTCCGGCTCCTGCGGGAGACCGTCTGCCGCCTCCACGCCGAACTGGTCCGCTACGGCCTCGTGGCCTGGACCGCGGGCAACGTCTCGGGCCGGGTGCCCGGCGCCGACCTGTTCGTCATCAAACCGAGCGGCGTCTCCTACGACGACCTGACACCGGAGTCCATCGTCGTGTGCGACCTCGACGGCGACCTGGTCGACGGAGACCTCGCCCCGTCCAGCGACACGGCCGCGCACGCCTACGTCTACCGGGAGATGCCGCACGTCGGCGGCGTCGTGCACACCCATTCGACCTACGCCTCCGCCTGGGCGGCGCGCGGCGAGCCCATCCCGTGCGTGCTCACCGCGATGGCCGACGAGTTCGGCGGGGAGATCCCCGTCGGGCCGTTCGCCCTGATCGGCGGCGACGACATCGGCCGGGGCGTCGTCGGCACGCTCCGCGGCCACCGCTCCCCGGCGGTCCTCATGCGCAACCACGGGGTCTTCACCATCGGCGCCGACCCCCGCGCCGCGGTCAAGGCCGCCGTCATGTGCGAGGACGTCGCCCGCACCGTCCACGTCGCCCGGCAGCTCGGCGAACCGCTGCCGATCCCCCAGACCGACATCGACCGCCTCCACGACCGCTACCAGAACGTCTACGGGCAGCGCTGATGCCCGTGCACAAGGAGTCCGCACAGATGAATCCCCCTCACGGCCGCGAGATCTGGTTCCTCACCGGGAGCCAGGGCCTGTACGGCGAGGCCACGCTGCACCAGGTGGCCGAGCAGTCCCGGCGGATCGCCGAGGCGCTGAACGAGGCGCTGGGCCGGGCACCGCACGGCACCCCGGCCGGGGCACCGGGCGGCGCCCGTGCCGTCCCGGCCCGGGTGGAGTGGAAACCCGTGCTCACCGACGCCGACGCGATCCGCCGCGTCTGCCTGGAGGCGAACGCCGCCGACGGGTGCATCGGGGTGATCGCCTGGATGCACACGTTCTCCCCGGCCAAGATGTGGATCGCCGGCCTGGACGCGCTGCGCACCCCGCTGCTGCACCTGCACACCCAGGCGAACCTGGAACTGCCGTGGGGGTCCATCGACATGGACTTCATGAACCTGAACCAGGCCGCCCACGGCGACCGGGAGTTCGGCTACATCCAGGCGCGGCTCGGGGTGCCCCGCAAGACCGTCGCCGGGCACGTCAGCGACCCGTCGGTCGCGATGCGGATCGGGGCGTGGGCCAGGGCCGCGGCCGGCCGCGCCGAGGTGGGCTCGCTCCGGCTGGCCAGGTTCGGCGACAACATGCGGGACGTGGCCGTCACCGAGGGCGACAAGGTGGAGGCCCAGCGCCGCTTCGGCGTCTCGGTCAACACCTACGGCGTCAACGACCTGGTCGCCGCGGTCGAGGCCGCCTCGGACACCGAGGTGGACGTGCTGGTGGCCGAGTACGAGGACCTCTACAAGGTCGCGCCCGAGCTGCGCGCCGGCGGCGAGCGGCACGGCTCGCTGCGCTACGCCGCCCGCATCGAGCTCGGCCTGCGGGGCTTCCTGGAGGAGGGCCGGTTCGGCGCTTTCACCACGAACTTCGAGGACCTCGGCGGCCTGCGGCAGCTGCCCGGCCTGGCCGTGCAGCGGCTGATGGCCGACGGGTACGGCTTCGGCGGCGAGGGCGACTGGAAGACCTCGGTGCTGCTGCGCACGCTCAAGACCATGTCCGCCGGCCTGCCCGGCGGGACCTCGTTCATGGAGGACTACACCTACCACCTGGTGCCGGGGCAGGAGCTCATCCTCGGCGCGCACATGCTGGAGGTCTGCCCGACGATCGCCGCCGGCACGCCGTCGTGCGAGATCCACCCGCTGAGCATCGGCGGCCGGGAGGACCCGGTCCGGCTCGTCTTCGACGCCGAGCCCGGACCGGCGGTGGTGGTGGGCCTGGCGGACATGGGGGAGCGGTTCCGCCTGGTCGCCAACGAGATCGACGTGGTCGAGCCCGCCGAGCCGCTGCCGAACCTCCCGGTGGCGCGTGCCGTCTGGCGGCCCCGCCCGGACCTGCGCACCTCCGCCGAGGCCTGGCTGACCGCCGGCGCCCCGCACCACACCGTGCTGTCGGCGGCGGTCGGGACCGAGGAGCTGGCCGACTTCGCCGACATGCTCGGCGTCGAGCTGCTCGTCATCGACGCGGACACCACCCCGCGGCGGTTCGCCAAGGAGCTGCGCTGGAACCAGGCCTACTACCGCCTGGCCCAAGGGCTGTGAGCGGCGTGCCCGCGGTCCCGATCCGCCCCGCCGGGAAGGATCACGGCGGGGCCGGGTAGGGACCCGGGCATGACGCGAATCGGATACACGATGATGTGCGAGCAGACGCCCGCCCGGCAGCTGGTGGACGACGTGGTCGCGGCCGAGCGGGCCGGATTCGACTACGCGGTCGTCTCCGACCACTACTTCCCGTGGCTGGAGGAGATGGGGCACTCGCCGTACGCGTGGTCGGTGCTCGGCGCGGCGGCGTACGCCACCGAGAACCTGCCGCTGATGACGTACGTGACCTGCCCGATCATGCGCTACCACCCGGCGGTGGTGGCGCAGAAGGCCGCCACCGTGGGGGTGCTGAGCGGCGGGCGCTTCACGCTCGGGCTGGGCGCGGGGGAGAACCTCAACGAGCACGTGATCGGCCAGGGCTGGCCGCCCGTCAACACCCGGCACGAGATGTTCCGCGAGGCCATCGAGATCATCAAGGGGCTCTTCGAGGGCGGGTACTTCACCTACCGGGGCGAGTACTTCGACGTCGACTCGGCCAAGCTGTTCGACCTGCCCGAGGAGCCGGTGCCGCTGGCCATCGCCGCCTCGGGCGCCCAGTCCGGCGACATCGCCGCCCGGTACGGCGACGCGCTCGTCGCGGTGGAGCCCGACACCGACCTGGTGCGCTGGTTCAACGACTCGCGCGGGCAGGGCAGGCCGGTCTACGGCCAGCTGGCGGTCTGCTACGACCCCGACCCGGCGGCGGCGGTGGAGCGCGCGCACCGGCTGTGGCGCTGGGCGCTGCCCGGCTGGAAGGTCATGGCCGAGCTGCCCGCGCCGGTGAACTTCGCCGCGGCCACCGAGAGCGTGCGCCCGGAGGACGTCGCGCAGAAGGTCCCGTGCGGCGCCGACGTGGACGCGGTGGTCGAGGCCGTGCGCGCCTACACCGACGCCGGGTTCACCCACGTCGCCCTGGTGCAGATCGGCGCCGAGCACCAGCGGGAGTTCATCGGCTGGGCGGAGAAGGAACTGCTGCCCGCGCTGCGCCGGGCGTGAGGCGCCGCCCCGCCCCGGCGTGCGGGCCCGGCGCCTCCTACGCCGGGGGAGGGGCGGTGCTGCCGCGCGGGGTGAGCCGGGCGGCCTGGTCCTCGAAGGAGGGGACCCGCTCCCCGGCCACCAGGTCGAGCAGACGGCGCGCGGCGTGCGCGCCGTACGCCGGGATGTCCCGGCTGAGCGCGGTGAGCGGGGGGTGCACGACCTGCGAGAGGGGCGAGTCGTCCCAGGCGACGATCGACAGGTCGCGCGGGACGTCGAGCCGCATCTCCTGGGCGACCGAGAGGCCGGCCACGGCGCTGATGTCGTTGTCGTAGACGATCGCGGTCGGCCGGTCGGGGGAGCTCAGCAGCCGCCGGGTGGCGCGGGCGCCCTCGTCGCCGGTGTAGTCGGTGTGCACGACGGCGTGGCCGGTCAGCCCGAGCCGCTCGCAGGCCTCGGTGAAGGCCCGGTCGCGCAGGGCGGTGTGCACCAGCCGGGGCAGCCCCGCGACCCGGGCGATGCGGCGGTGGCCCAGCGCGGCGAGGTACTCGATGGTCTCGCGCACGGCCGCGCTGTCGTCGGACCAGACCGAGACCAGCGAACCGGCCTGCGAGGGGTGGCCGATGACGACCGCGGGCATGCCCAGCGCCTCCAGCTCGGCCACCCGGGGGTCGTCGAAGTGCAGGTCCACCACGAACGCGCCGTCGACCCGGCCCTCCCCCCACCAGCGGCGGTAGACGGCCAGCTCCTGGTCGTGGTCGGGGACGATCTGGAGCATCAGCGCGTAGGACCGCACGGAGAGCTCGGCCTCGATGCCGCTGATCAGCTCCATGAAGAACGGCTCCATGCCCAGGATGCGGGCCGGGCGGCAGAGCGCGAGCCCGACCGTGTGCGCCCGCGCGCCGTTCAGCGCCCGGGCGGCGCTGTTGGGGCGCCAGCCGATCTCGGCGGCGATGGCCATGATGTTGGCCCGGGTGGCCTCCGACACCCCGGCCCGGCCGTTCAGCGCGTAGGAGACCGCGACCTTGGAGACCCCCGCCCGGCGGGCGATGTCCGCAATGGTCGGTCGTTTCATCTCGTCCCCCAGCACAGGCGTCCGCTTAACTGTTTCATGGCCATCGCGCAGCTTACTACTCGCTACTGCGGCGTAACCGTCGCCATCGCCTCTTATCGTCCGGGTCGCTGGAATTAACCGGTTAATGACCGTGGTGCCGACGTGCCGCCCCCGCGGCGGCGGCCACGCCGCCGCCGCGGAGACGGCCCGGTCACCCGGTGGTGCGGGGCGCGTCCGAAATGCTGTCCAGCCAGGCGCGGTGCAGGTCCGCGAACCGGCCCGCCGCGGCGATGAGCGCCTCGGGAGGGCCGTCCTCGACGACGCCGCCGCCGTCCAGCACCAGTACCCGGTCGGCGATCTCGACGGTGGAGAGCCGGTGGGCGATGATCAGCGCGGTCCGGCCCGCCAGGATCGTCCGCATGGCCCGCTGCACCAGCCGCTCACCCGGCACGTCCAGGCTGGAGGTCGCCTCGTCCAGGACCAGCACGGCCGGGTCGGCCAGGAAGGCCCGGGCGAAGGCGACCAGCTGCCGCTGCCCCGCCGACAGGCGCCCGCCCTGCTTGCCGACCGGGGTGTCGTACCCCTCCGGGAGCGCCGCGATGAAGTCGTGGGCGCCGACGGCCCGGGCGGCCCCGACCACCTCCTCCATGGTGGCGCCGGGCCGGCCGAACCGGACGTTGTCCGCGACCGAGCCGCTGAACAGGAAGTTCTCCTGCGTCACGACGACCACCGCGGCCCGCAGCGTGTCCTCGCCGAGGTCGCGCAGGTCGACCCCGTCGAGCAGCACGCGGCCCGCGACCGGGTCGTAGAACCGGGCGACGAGCTTGGCCAGCGTGGTCTTGCCCGCCCCGGTGGGGCCGACCAGCGCCACGATCTGCCCCGCGGGGATCTCCAGGTCCATCCGGGACAGCACCGGCGTGTCCCGCCGGTAGCCGAACTCCACCCCCTCGAACCGGATCCCGCCCGCCGGGCGCTCCAGCGGGACCGGTACGCGCGGCTCGGCGACCGCCGGCCGCTCCTCCAGCACGCCGGAGAGCTTCTCCAGCGCCGCCCCGGCCGACTGGAAGGTGTTGTAGAACTGGCTGATCTCCTGCATCGGCTCGTAGAACTGGCGCAGGTAGAGCAGGAACGCGGCGAGCGTGCCCACGCTCGCGGACCCCTCGGAGACCAGCAGGCCGCCGTAGCAGAGCACCGCCGCGACGGTGACGTTCCCGATCAGTTTGATCCCCGGCGAGAAGACCGCGACCAGGCGCATGCTCCGCACGTTGGCGTCCCGGTAGTCGGCGTTGAGCCGGGCGAAGATCTCCTGGTTGCGCGGCTCGCCGCGGAACGCCTGGACCGCCCGGATGCCGGCCATCGACTCCACGAAGTGGACGATCAGCAGCGCCACGGTCTGCCTGGTCCGGCGGTAGGCGATGCTCGACTGCCGCCGGAACCAGCGGGTGAACAGCAGCAGGACCGGGAGCGGGAGCAGGGCCACCAGAGCCAGCCGCACGTCCAGCACGAGCAGGACGACGGCGGTGCCGATCAGCGTCAGCACGGCCGTGACGAGGCTGTCGAAGCCCGACTGGAGCATCTCGGCGATGGCGTCGATGTCGGAGGTGAGCCGGGAGATCACCCGTCCCGAGGTGTAGTCGTCGTGGAAGGAGAGCGACAGGCGCTGGAAGTGGCGGAAGACCCGCCGCCGCAGCTCCAGGATGACGCGCTGGCCGATCCGGCCGGCCAGCTGCAGGAACGCCTGCCGGGTCGTCGCCTGCACGGCCGCCGCCGCCAGCACCGCCGCGACGACCGCCGTCAGCGTGCCCGGACCCCGGCCCGCCAGCATGGGCGGGACACCCGCGTCGATGCCCACCTTCACCAGGTAGGGGATGGCGAGCGAGGCCGCGTTGCAGGCCACGATGAGCGCCACGAGCACCGCGATCCGGGCGCGGTACGGTCCCAGCAGCTCGCCGAGCAGCCGCCGGGAGCGGGCCCGCAGCAGGAAGGAGACCCGCTCGGGCAGCTCGTCGGAGTCCTCGGCGGCCACGCCGCGCCAGTCCCGCGTCCCCCCGGCCGGTTCCTCCGCCGTTCCTCCCGTCGGTCCCTCCGCCGTGCCCGACGGCTCCGCCGTCCCGGGCGCGGGCGTCCTCACCGCCGTGCGCTCCGCGGCCGCCGGGTCTGCCGGGTCTGTCGGGTTCGTCGTGTCCTGACCGCTCATCGCAGCGCCCCCTCCGCGTCCACGTCGCCGTCGAAGTCGCCGAAGTCGCCGAGACCGCCGGAGCCCCCGCCCGGCCCGCCGGAGACGGCGGCGCCCCCGGCGTCCCCGGCGTCCTCGTCCAGGTCGGCGGAGAGCAGCGCCCGGTACTCCGGCACGTCGGCCATCAGCTCCTGGTGGCGGCCGACGTGCGCGACCGTGCCGCCGGAGAGCAGGGCGACCCGGTCGGCGAGCAGCACGGTGGAGGCCCGGTGCGCGACCACGATCCCGGTGGTGTCCCGGAGCACGTGCCGGAGCGCCTCCTCCACCAGGGCCTCGGTCTCCACGTCGAGTGCCGAGAGCGTGTCGTCCAGCACGAGGACCCGGGGCCGGGACAGCACCGCGCGGGCCAGGGCGAGCCGCTGGCGCTGGCCGCCGGACAGGGACATGCCCTGCTCGCCGATCCGGGTCTCCAGCCCCCAGGGCAGCCGGTGCGCGAACTCCGCCTGCGCCACGCGCAGCGCCGCCTCGATCTCCTCGTCGGTGGCGTCCGGCCGCCCGAGCGTGAGGTTCTCCCGCACGCTCATGGAGAACAGGGTCGGCTCCTCGAAGGCGGTGGCGACCATCGAGCGCAGGGCGGGCAGCGACAGGTCGCGCACGTCGTGGCCGTCGATCGTGACCCGGCCCGCGGTGACGTCGTGCAGCCGGGGGACCAGGGAGGTGAGCGTGGTCTTGCCCGACCCCGTCGCGCCGACCACCGCGACCGTCTCGCCCGGCCGCACCTCCAGCCAGACGTCGCGCAGCGCCGGTTCGGCGGCGCCGGGGAAGCGGAACTCCACGCCCTCGAACCGCAGGTGGCCGCGGGGCCGATCGACCGTCCGGACGCCCCCCGTGATGGCCAGCTCGACGTCCAGCACCTCCATCACCCGGTCCGCCGCGGTCATCGCCTCCTGCGCCATCGCCAGCAGGAAGCCGAGCGCCGAGATCGGCCACACCAGCTGGAGCATGAGCATGGTGAAGGCCACCAGCGCGCCGAGCTTCAGCGCGCCCGAGCCGACCGCCAGCGCGCCGAGCAGCAGCACCGCGGCGAGGGTGACGTTCGGCACCACCTCCAGGAAGGTGAAGAAGCGGGCCGAGAGCCGGACCTTCTCCATCGAGGTCCGGTAGACCCGGCGGGCCCCGGAGTCGAAGACGCCGAAGACGTGCCCGCCGCGGCCGAACGCCTTGATCGTGCGGATGCCGGCCGCGGACTCCTCGACCACGGTGGCCAGGTCGCCCTGCTGGTCCTGGACCCTGCGGGAGACCTCGATGTAGCGGCGCTCGAAGCGGAGCGAGAGGATCACGACCGGGATCGCCGCCGCGGCGACCAGCAGGCCCAGCGGCCAGTACTTCTGCAGCAGCAGCACGGTCACCGTGGTGATCTGCAGGGTGGTCAGGACGAGGAAGAGCAGGCCGAAGCCGAGGAAGCGCCGGATCGTCGACAGGTCGGCCGTCGCCCGGGAGAGCAGCTGGCCGGACTGCCAGGCGCCGTGGAAGGCCATCGGGAGCCGGAGCAGGTGCGCGTAGAGGTCGTCGCGGATGTCCGTCTCCAGCCCGAGGACGATGTCGGCCATCAGCCACCGGCGCACGAAGGTGAGCAGCGCCTCCAGCACGCCGAGCGCCAGGACGAGCAGGGACAGGGCGACCAGGCCGGCGGTGTCGCCCCGGGCGACGGGGCCGTCCACGACCTGTTCGGCGATCAGCGGGACGGCGATGGCGATCCCGGTCGCGGCGAAGGCGGCCGGCCAGACCACGGCCAGCCGCCTGGAGTGGGGACGCAGGTAGGACTTCATCCGCCACAGCGAGCGCGTCCCCGCGAGGCGCGGGCGCCGTGGCCGTCGAGAGACGGGTTTCGAGCCGGAGTCAGCGGTGTCAGGGGGCATGGTCAGGCAGCACACTCCTCACGGTCTTCGGTTGACGCCGGTCACCGGGGCGGTGAAGGGCCCGTCAAGGGTAAGGACCCCGTCAACCGGTTTTTCCGTGCGCGACGGCGGTCCATGCCCGCCCGGGGATTACTTTCTGTAATCAGGGAACTACCCGGAGTATGAAAAACGGGGTGAACGGTCCGGGACTCCGCCTGTTGATCATAATCGGCGAAGGCCCCGCGAACGAGGACATCAGATACCTGGAGGAGGGGGCGCGGGAGCGGGGGCATCTGCCGCTGGTCGTCTCCTGGAACGAGCTGAGCGTGGCGCTCGACGACAGAGGCCCGAGGCTCTGCGCCGAGGGCCTCCCGCTCGCGGTGGACGGCATCATCCATCAGATGTCCACCGACGCCCTGCCGGGGCTGACCATCCTCGGCGCGGTCGAGCGGACGGTCCCGCACCTGAACTCCACCGCCGCGGTGCTGCGCTCGGCCGACAAGTTCGCCACGCACGTCCGGCTGGCCGCCTGCGGCGTGCCGACGCCCGCCACCGCGTTCTGCCCCGACGACCGCGAGCTGCGGCTGTTCGCCCGGGCCTACGGCTACCCCGTCGTGCTCAAGCAGCCGGACGGGGCGCGGGGAGCGGAGGTCACCCTCGCCCGCGGCGAGGACGAACTGCTGGAGCGGGCGGAGGCGATCCGGGGCCGCGGGACGCCGCTGCTCGTGCAGCGGTTCGTCGCCGAGGCCGCCGGCCGCAACCACCGGGTGGTCCTCGTCGGCGGCAGGTTCGTCGCCGCGGTCGAGCAGACCGGCCGCCCCGGGGACTTCCGGTCCAACGGGCCCGGGGACGTCTGCCGGCCGGTGGCCCTCACCGAGGAGGAGGTGGCCGTCGCCGAGCGCGCGGCCCGCGCGGCGGAGCTGGACCTGATGAGCGTCGACCTGCTGCGGAGCCGGAGCGGACCGGTCATCCTGGAGACCAACTCCTTCCCCGCCTTCGGCGGGTTCGGCCACGTCGACCTGCGGGCCCCCGTCCTCGACCTGATCGAGCGGAAGGTCGCCGAGCACAGGGGCCGGCCGGCCGTACCGCTGGGCATCCTCCGGCGCCGGACGCCCCCGTGGCAGGCCCCCGCGCCCGCCGGGGCCGTCCTGGACCCCCTCCCGGCGGGCGGGGCCGCGGAGCGGGAGTCCCCCGCGGGGGAGAACCCCCTCACCACGCCGACCTGATCCGCCGCGGCCCGGTCGGCGGGCCCGCGACCGGGTAGACACCCCGGCATGGATCCGCAGGCGGTGACCACGAGCGGCCGGGTGCGCGGGCGCTGGGCACACGGCGTGGCCGAGTTCCTCGGCGTCCCCTACGCCGCGCCGCCGGTCGGCGGCCTGCGCTTCGCCGCCCCGGTCCCGCCGCCCGCCTGGGACGGGGTGCGGTGCTGCCGCGCCTGCGGGCCGACCGCGCCCCAGGCGCCGCACGACCCCGGCGAGGGCGTGCCCGAGCCGCTCATCCCGGGCGACGACTGCCTCAACCTCAACGTCTTCACCCCCGACCCCGGCGCCGCCGGGCTCCCGGTGCTGGTCTGGATCCACGGCGGCGCCTTCGGCGCGGGCTGCAACGCCAGCCCCTGGTACCGCGGGACCGCCTTCGCCCGCGACGGCGTGGTCTTCGTCGCGATCAACTACCGGCTGGGCGTCGAGGGCTTCCTGCCGCTGGACGGCGCCCCCGCCAACCTCGGCGTGCTCGACTGGGTCCGCGCGCTGACCTGGGTCCACGACAACATCGCCGCCTTCGGCGGGGACCCCGGCAGGGTGACCGTCGCCGGGCAGTCCGCGGGCGGGCAGGCCGCGGTGACCCTGCTCGCGGTGCCGGCGGCCGCCGGACTGCTCCACCGGGTGATCACCATGAGCGGCGGGGCGGTGACGTGGGAGCCGGTCGAGCCCGCCCGCGAGGCCGCGCGCGCCCTCGCCCGCCGGCTCGGCGTGCCGCCCACGCGCGAGGCGCTCGCGGCGTTCTCCCCGCAGGAGCTCGTGGCGGCCTACGGCTCGCTCGGCCCCGACGGACCGGCACCCGGCCCGCTCGGTGCGGTCTTCCGGCCCGGCCCCAAGGGCTTCAACCCCGTCAACGACGGCGAGGTCGTGGCCCGCAGCCCGTACGAGGCGATCCGGGACGGCACCGCCCACCCCGCCGCGCTGCTCACCGGCACCACCCGGGAGGAGTTCAACGCGCTCGTCCGCGGCCGGCCCGGCCCGCTCGGCGAACGGGAGTACCGCGACGCCCTGCGCGCGTTCGGCGCCGGCCCGCGGGCCCGCCGGTTCTACGAGGAGCGGCTGCCCGCCGGCCGCGAGGTCCTGGCCCAGATCCTGACCGACCGCCTCTTCCGGGTGCCCGCCCTCCGCCTGGCCGAGGCCGGCGCGGCGGCCGGGCGCCCCGTGCACGCCTACGAGTTCCGCTGGCGCTCGCCTGTACGCGGCGGCGCGGTGGGGGCCGGGCACTGCGTGGACCTGCCGTTCGTCTTCGACCACCTGGACGCCGAGGGGGTGGACCGCGTCTGCGGCCCGGACCCGCCGCGGGAGCTCGCCGAGGCCATGCACGCCGCCTGGACGCGCTTCGCCGCCGACGGCGACCCCGGCTGGCCCCCGTACGGCGCGCCCGGCCGTCCCACCCGGGTCTTCGACGTCCCCGGGAGCCTCGCGCACGACCCGCTCGCCGGCGAGGGCCGCCTCTGGCGGGATCTGTGAACCGCCGCCGGCCTACCCGGACAGGAGCACGCGGACAACCCCGGCCACCGCGCCCGCCGCGATGAACCAGGCGGTGTTGAGCCGGGTCCGCCACTGCAGGACCAAGGCGGTCACGGCCAGCCCGGCGGTCAGCGGGTCCGGGAACGCCTCGCCCGCCAGCTCCAGCGTGACCCCCGCCATCAGGGCCAGCGCCGCGGCGTTGACCCCGTCGAGGAACGCCGCCGACCAGGCGCGGCCGCGGACGCGGTCGACGATCCTCGTCAGGAGGGCGACGAGGGCGAACGAGGGGGCGAAGATCCCCACCGTCGCCAGCACCGCGCCGGGCAGGGCGGCCACCACGTAGCCGAGGAAGGTCGCGGTGGTGAAGACCGGCCCCGGGGTGACCTGCCCGACCGAGATCGCGTCGAGCAGCTGCGCCCGGGTGATCCACCCGAGGCGCTCCACGAGGTCGCCCTCCAGGAAGGCCAGCAGGACGTAGCCGCTGCCGTACAGCACCGAGCCGATCTTCAGGAAGGTCAGGAAGAGCTCGGCGAGCCGCCCGCCGGCGGGATCGCCGAGGTACGGCAGGAGCGGGACCGCCAGCCGGAGGCCGCCCGCCGGCCGGCCCGGCGGCACGCGCGCCGCCGCGGCCAGCAGCCCGCAGGCCGCCAGCACGAGCAGCTCGTTCACCCCGAGCAGGTAGGCGGCCAGGGCGGCCGCGGCGAGCACGCCGGTCAGCGGGCCCTTGACCGCGGTCCGCAGCAGTCCGGCCAGGGCCCACACCACGATCGCCACCACCACCGGCTTGATCCCGTAGAGCAGCCCTTCGACCGCCGGGGTCCGCCCGTACCTGGTGTACGCCCAGGCCAGGCCGAGGACGATGGCGAAAGCGGGCAGGATGAAGCACACTCCGGCGACGACCAGCCCCCGGCCGCGGGCCCGCTCGTGCCCGAGGTGGACGGCCAGCTCGGTGGAGTTCGGCCCCGGGATCAGGTTGACGGCGCCCATCAGGTCGAGGAAACGCGCGTCGGAGACCCAGCCGCGCCGCCGCACCAGCTCCTCGCGCATCATCGCGATGTGCGCGGCCGGTCCGCCGAAGCCGATCACGCCCAGCTTCAGGAAGACCGCGGCGACCTCGGCCAGCATCCGGCCCGCAGGCACCTCCCGGCCCTCCCGCCGCGACCCGCCGGCCGGCCCGCCCATCCGCCCCTCCCCACCAGAAGATCACCCGATCGGGACAGTATGCACGGGTTCGGTGAACTCCTCCCGGACGGCGGGGGAACGGCGTCCCCGCCGCGACCCGGCGTAGGCGGCCTCGCGGATCCGCGCCAGCCGGCCGGGGAGGCGCAGCGCCGGGTGGCAGTGGAGCATGGGGTCGAACGCGACGGCCTCCCCGTCCGGGAGCGGCGTGTGCAGCCGCAGGCGGGCGAGCGGGCGGCGGTAGCCCTCGATGCCGAGGACGAAGTCCAGCGGCGCCAGAGCGACGGCCCGGGCGGCCGCCTCCGGGTCGGCGGAGCGCGCCCGGCCCCGCTCCGCCGCCACGGCCAGGAACCGGATCCGTCCGGCCGCGTGCCGGTAGGGGATCAGCGTGGAGAAGACGCCGGAGCCGAATCCGGCGCTGGGGAAGGGCAGCCACTTCGGCCAGCCCCTCGTGGACAGCAGCAGGTCCAGCGCGCCGCCGGCCGCCGACGCGCACGGCAGCCGTACGGCCAGGCCCAGCACGTCGGGCAGCGCCCCCGGCAGGGACGCCCCCTTCGACAGCCGCACCAGGACCTCCCGCTCACCGGGTTCGTCGAGGACCGGGATGCCGAGATACGGGTCGGCGTGCGGCAGCACGCGCAGGTCCGCCCGGAAGAACCGCCCCCGCGTGTGGAACGCGCGGCCGCCGCGCAGCGCCGCCAGACGCCGGAACAGTGAGGGAACGGTCCCGGCCGGAGCAGGTGAGGAAGATGCCATGCCCTCCCTCTACCCCGGTATCCGGAGCACAGCGGATCTCCGGCGGGAACGAGCGGCCGCGGCCCGGCCGGCGGTCACGCCGGCCTGCGCAGCAGCTCCTCGGCCTGCCGCCGCAGGTGCGCGGGGAGCCCGGGGCCGTCCGCGGCCAGCGCGCGCCGGGCCAGCTCCGCCGCGTTCGGGACCCGGCCGAGCAGGGCGTGCACGCGGGCGGCCCGGAGCAGCGCCGGGCCGCTGCCGGACTCGGTGGCGATCGCGTCCAGCATCTCCTGCTCGGCGGCGTCGAAACGCCCGGCCAGCGCCAGTGCCAGGGCGCGGGCGGCCACCGTGTCCGGTTGCTGGTTCTGCCGGACCCGGTCCAGGTCGCGCAGGGCCTCGGCCGGCCGGTCCAGGTCGGCGTGGATCGCCCCGCGCAGGGCGAGCGCCTCGGCCGGGGGCCGCGCCGCCAGCGCCACCGCCCCGTTGAGGCAGGCGAGCGCGGCGCGCGGCTGTCCCGCGTGCCACAGCGCCTGCCCGAGGGCCAGCCGGGCGGGCAGGTCGTTGGGCGCCCAGGTGAGCGCCCCCTTGAGCAGCTCCACCGCTGCCAGGTGGTCGCCCTGCGCCAGCCGGAGCCGCCCCTCGGCGGTCAGCGCCCGGGCCACCCCGTCGAACCGCTGGAGGCCGGCGAAGATCTCCGCTGCCTCCTCGAAGCGGCGCCGGGCGCCGTCGGCCTCACCCCGCGCGGCCTCCACCGTGCCCAGGATCTCCTGCGCCTCGGCCCGCACCCAGGTCTCGCCGAACTCCGCGACCCGCATCGCCTCGTCCGCGAGCCTGCGCGCGGCCTCCCAGTCCTGCCGGGACAGCGCGGCGCGGGCGTCCGTCAGATAGGCGGAGGGGGACTCCGAGCGGCGTACGGAGGCGATCAGCCGGTCGTGCGCCAGCTCGTACCAGCGGATGCCCAGCCGGTGCTCGGCCTTGAGCAGGTGACGGTCCTCCAGTGCCCTGGCCACGGCGTTCGGCATGCCGGCGGTCTCGTGCAGCCCCTCGTAGACCGTGTTGCGGGTGCCGTGCTCGGTGACGAATACGCTGCGCAGCCAGAACTGGATCTCCGTGGCGGGGACGCCGTGCCCGGCCGCGACCTCGGCGAGCGCGCGCCTGCAGAAGCCCGTCAGGAACCGGTCGACGTCGGCGTGCAGGTTCACGTGCTCGGCGGTGATCCCGGTGACGTCCGGCGGGAGCGACTCCCACAGCGCGGAGCAGACGACCTGGAGCTGGACCGGCTCGACCTCGTCCAGCGCCATGGTCGTCGTCCGGCCCTCGTCGTCGGCGTAGGTGACCGTGCGCAGGTCGTCGACGAGCAGCTCGGCGGCACCGGGCGCGAAGGAGCGCCCGGTGTGCCGCAGCGGCCCGGTCGCCGCGTCGAGCGCGGCGGCGCGGCCGAGCGGCCGCAGGTGGAAGCGGGCCCGCGAGCCCTGGCCGAGCGAGCGCTCGTACGGCAGGACGGCGGCCACGTACTCCTCGCGCAGCGCCAGCAGCAGGTGCAGCCCGCCGTGCTCCGCCGAGGCCCGGGCCAGCTGCTCCAGGAGTTCGGCCTGCTCCTCGTGCCGGTGGGCCGGGCCGCCGAACAGCTCCTCGGCCTGGTCGACGGCGACCAGCACCGGCACCGGGTCGCCGTACCGGTCGAGGCGCTCCGGGCGTCGCGCCAGGAACTCCGAGACCGTCAGCCCGGCGAGCGCCGCGGGCGGCTCCTGCGGCGACCAGGCCGACAGCAGCGCCAGCACGTAGGGGTTGCCCGGCACGCGCGGCCCGGGCGAGGCAGCTCCGCGCGGCGACACGCGCGCGACGGGCAGCACGTCGGCGCGGCCGGGGTCGAGGCGGGGCAGCACGCCCGCGTGGAGCAGGGAGGTCTTGCCGGCGCCCGACGCCCCGTACAGCACGGTGAGCCCGGTGGCCTGCCAGATGGTGGCGACCTCGCGCGCCTCCCGCTCCCGGCCGAAGAACAGCGCGTGCTCCGCCTCGCCGTAGGGGCGCAGCCCCACGTACGGCCCGGCCGCCCGGCCGGTCCCGTGCTCCGCGGCGGCCCCCGTGCCGGTCCCGGTGGTGGTCACGGTGTCGCCTCCATCCTGCGCCGGAGCTCCTCGCAGAACTCCGCCGCGGTGCCCAGGAAGATCGAGATGTTCCAGCCGTTGAGGTAGTGGACGAGGTAGCGCTTGGCCTTGTCCGCCGCGTCGCTCGCCGAGTCGTCCACCTCCGGCATCAGCTGCACGCTCACGTGCCGGCGCCGGTTGCTGCGCGGGGTGCTGCGCGCCAGGCCGTGGAAGAGCACCCGGAACGTCCAGTCCTGCAGGCTGTAGCCGATGAACAGCAGCGGCCGGCCGGCCATCGCGTTGAGGACGGGGGAGGGCAGCGGGTGGCGCCCGTCGGCCGCCGACGCCTCCACGATGTTGACGAGGTAGGACAGGTAGTCGGCCTCGGTCAGCACCATCGAGGCGGGGTGGGACCAGGTCCCGTGCAGGTGGTAGACGAGCGGCTTGTCGACGGTGGGCTCGGGCAGGACGGGCACGTCGGCGGGGCCGGTGTCCCACCACGCGGAGAACTCGCTGGAGGGCGCCTTGCCCGCCGCGCGCAGCGCCTCGTGGAGGAAGTCGTCGTAGTTCGTGGTGAGGAAGACCTTGAGGGGGAAGGAGGCCAGCAGCGCGTGCGGGTCGGCGGGATCGGCCGGGGCGGGCCGCGGGTGGGCCCGCAGGAACCGGCACACGTCGTCCTTGAGGTCCACGGGGTCGCGCACCACCGCCTCGGCGTACTGCATGACGCGGGCGAGGTTGTGGGCGTCGGCGAAGGGATAGCCGTAGCGGGCGGCGTAGTGGCGGCTCAGCTCCGTCCCCTTGGGGAGGGTCCGGCAGGCGCCCGCGCCGAGGAAGGGCGTGCAGTCGCCCCTGCGGAGCTGACTGATCAGCCGGTTCCAGTCCGCATCGTCCACCGCGCCACCCTGATTTGTCGGGAGAATGTCCCCGGTGACATTGTGTCTCCCACAGGGGTGGCGTGGAAGTCAAGCGGTGCTATATGGATGCGGAGAATCCCGCCACCGGGCCGGTGTTGTCTTTCTCGAGCACGCGGCGGAGCGCGTGGTCCAGGACGGAGTCGTCCAGACCGGCCAGTTCGCTCAGGGGGATGCCATTCACGTCGATGATTCCGGCATCGGTGCCGGCGGGGCCTTTGACGGCCTCCTCGCCCATGTGATCTCCTCGTGTGCGACCGGACGCTTGCCGTCCCCCCGCGGGAAACTATACCTACCGGGTTCCGGCCCGGGCAGGGGGTTTCGGTCGCGTTTCCGCGAACGGTTTCCCAAGGAAGTGCGCCGAGCGCGGTCCGGGAAAGTGTCAAGCATTCTGTCCATTATGTTCGCCTTCGGGAATGTGGCAGGAGAACCTCGCCCCCATGCCCATCCCCTCGTCGGCCCCCGGCGTCTAGGCTGAGGCGAACCCAGCAAGCGGAGGCGGTCGCGTGGCGGTGTCGCAGTCTTCAGGGGTGGCCCGGGAGCCGGGACGCCAGCCCCAGGTCTGGGGCAAGGTCCCCCAGCGGAACAAGAACTTCACCGGACGGGACGATCTCCTCGAGAAACTGCACGAGGGGATCACCTCCCAGGTCACCGCGGTGGTCCCGCACGCCCTCCACGGATTCGGCGGGGTCGGCAAGACCCATGTCGCCATCGAGTACGCCTACCGCTACCGCCACGAGTACGACCTGGTCTGGTGGATTCCCGCGGACCAGCCGATGCTGGTCCGCTCCTCGCTGGCCGGCCTCGCCCCCCACCTCGGGCTCCCGCCCTCCAACGTCACGGGCATCGAGGACGCGGCCGCTGCGGTGCTGGACGCGCTGCGCCGCGGCGAGCCGTACGCCAGGTGGCTGCTCGTCTTCGACAACGCCGAGCAGCCCGAGGAGATCAACGACGTCGTCCCGCGCGGCCCGGGGCACGTGCTGATCACCTCGCGCAACCACGCCTGGCAGGGGGTCGTCGACACCGTCCCCGTCGACGTCTTCAGCCGGCAGGAGAGCGTCGAGTTCCTGTGCAAGAGGGTCAGGGGCATCGGTCCCCAGGACGCGAGCCGGCTGGCGCGGGAGCTCGGCGACCTCCCCCTGGCGCTGGAGCAGGCGGGGGCGCTGCAGGCGGAGACGGGCATGTCGGTGGACGAGTACCTCCGGCTGCTGCACGAGCGCACCGCCCAGCTGCTGGACGCCAACAAGCCGTCCGACTACCCGCTGTCCATGACCGCCGCCTGGGCGCTGTCGGTCTCGCAGCTGGAGGCGAAGCTGCCCGAGGCGGTGGAGCTGCTGAAGTGCTGCGCCTTCTTCGGGCCCGAGCCCATCCCACGGGACGTGTTCGGAAAGCTCACCGACGAGCAGATGAGCCGCTCGCGCCTCGCCGGCCTCCTGGCCAACCCGATCCTGCTGAGCAAGGCGATCCGGGAGCTGGGCCGCTACGCGCTGGCGCGCATCGACTCGGGGAGCCGCACGGTCCAGGTGCACCGGCTGGTCCAGGCGCTCCTGCGCGAGGACGTGAGCGAGGAGGACAGACAGGCGTTCCGGGACGAGGTGCACCTCCTGCTCGCCGCGGCGGCACCGGGCGACCCCAACGACACCGAGGCCTGGCCCCGCTACGCGGAGCTGCTCGGCCACGTGACCCCCGCGCGGGTGAAGGCGTCCGGGGACCCGGCCGTGCGGCGCTTCGCCCTCGAAACCGTGCGCTACCTCTACTCCTCCGGCGACTACCCGTCGGCCCGCGACCTGGTGCAGGAGTTCCTGCAGGAATGGGACGCCGGCGGGGACGACCCGTCGGTCTTCTCCGCGCGGTGGCACCTCGGCATCATCCTGCGCGAGCTCGGCGAATACGAGGCGGCCTTCGAACTCAACCAGGCGACCCTCCAGCGGATGCGGGAGGTCCACGGGCCGGAGCACGAGGAGACGCTGCTGCTCACCAACAGCCACGGCGCCGACTTCCGGACGCGGGGCGACTTCACGGCCGCCCTCGAGCACGACCTGGAGTCGCTGCGGCGGCACCGGGAGGTGTTCGGCGACTCCAGCCCCAGCACCCTGAAGGTCATGAACAACCTCGCCGTCGACTACCTGCTGGTCGGCGACTACGAGAAGGCACTCGAGCTGCAGGAGGACACCTTCAGGAGGAGCAGCCGCAGCCCCGGGGCGAGCAAGCTGGAGGAGGTCATCACCTGGAACGGCCTGGCCCGCATCGTGCGGCTGCGCGGCGGGTACTTCGAGGCCTGCGACACCGGAGAGGACGCCTACGAGTTCGCCGTCCAGACGCTGGGCGCCGACCACCTGTGGACCCTGCGCACCGCCAAGGACCTGTCGATCGCCAAGCGCCGGGCCGGGCTGGTCGACGAGGCGCTCGAGCTCGCCCAGCCGACCTTCGAGCGGATGGAGCGCGTCTTCGGCCGAGACCACCCCGACACGCTCGCCGCGGCGCTCTGCCTGGCCAACGCCCTGCGGGCGACGGGGGAGACGGCCGGTGCGCTGGAGCTGCTCCGGGACACCGCCGGGCGCTACCCCCGGATCTTCGGCGAGGACCATCCCTTCCGCTACGGCTGCGACATGAACCTCGCCCTGCTGCTGCGGGTCAACGGCGACGCCGAGGAGGCCCACCGGCTCGACGACGAGTCCCTCACCGGGTTCGACGAGCGGCTCGGCCGGGACCACCACTACTCGCTGACCTGCGCCATCAACCTCGCCAGCGACCTGGCCGCCCTGGGCGAGGGCGCGCAGGCGCGGGGGCTCGGCGAGGACACCCTCGGCAGGCTGCGGAACCTGCTGGGCGAGGACCACCCGCTGACGCTGGCCGGGGCGGCCAACCTGGTGGCGGACCTGCGCGCCACGGGCGCCGGGGACGAGGCCGAGGCGCTGGCGCAGGACACCTTCGAGCGCTACCGGCGGGTGCTCGGCGAGGACCACCCCGACGCCCGGGTCGCGGCGGCGGGCGAACGGCTCGACTTCGACTTCGACCCGCCCGCCCTCTGACCGGCGCGTGCCCCGCCACCCGGGAGCGGCATCACGCGGACCGGCTCCGCGGATCAGCCGTTGCGCTCCAGCCAGAGGGCCCGGTGCCGGTCCGCCCGCTCGCGGCCGAGCGAGCGGGCCCCGGCCGGCACCGCCACCTCCGCCCAGCCGTCGAGCCGGCGCGCCATCGCGGTGACGAAGGACTCCCCGGGCGGGGTCAGCAGACCGCTGCCGAGGAGCGTCCCGCAGACCAGGCGGGCGGCCTCGCGCCACCGGGAGAACTCGGCCCCCGCCTCCAGCGCCGCCTCACCGGTGTCGACGGCGAGCCGGCGCCGCCAGAAGTCGGTCACGCCCAGGTAAGCGTAGGCGCCCTGGAGCAGTCCGGGGACGGGCCGCGGGTCCGGCCGCCAGGGCGCGTAGTGGCGGGAGCCGTCGTCGGGACCGGTCAGCGGCACGAGGTCGAGCAGGGCCGAGAGCTTGACGTGCTGCGTCTCGTGGGCCAGCGTCACCGCGAACGAGGTGGCGTCCGGCGGGGTGGACAGCGCCACGCAGCCGAAGGTCTCGCGGGAGGACGCGCTCGACAGGCCCTGTGGCGGCGCGGTCAGCGGGGTGAGCACGGAGACCGCGCCGCCCACCTCGCCGGCGACGGCCCGGTGGTGCCGGACGAGCAGGCGCCACGCCTCGGTCAGCGTCGTCTGCCAGCGTCCGATCTCGGCGGCGGTGAGCCGGCCGCCCATGTTCGCCGTGCCCGGCATGCGGTAGGGGTCGAGGTCGTCGACGGTGACCCGGAACGGCGTGCCGTCGGCCTCCGCCGCCAGCGTGCGCAGCCCTCGCCAGCCGGGCGCGTCCTGCCGCGGATCGTCCGGGACCCGCACGACGAGGGTGCCGGCCATGACGTCCGCGCCGTCGGGGAAGCACTGGACCGTCGCCTCCGAGGCGGTCGGGGACAGGACCGCCTGCCCCAGGGAGGGCAGGGTGACCACGCCCTCCACCGCGGGCACGTCGACCTCGCAGACCGTGCCGGAGCGGATCGCCGCGGCGGCGGCGAGCGCCGCCAGCTGCTCCGGCCTCGCCCGGTCGTCCCCGGCCTTGAGGGCGATCACGGTGTGCCGGGCCCAGGCGCCGACCGAGGGGTGGCGCAGGACCGCCTCGACCGCGTCCGGACGACGCCGCTGGACGGCGGCCAGCAGGTCGTAGGCGCGGCGGGCGGCGGCGGCCTGCGGGTGGCCCGCCGTCCGTGCGCTCTCCACCACCCCGCGGACCAGGAGCACGTGCTTGCTGCGCTGGGCCGCGGCGAGCCGGGCGACCGCGCCGGCGCCGCCGCCGCCGCCGGCCAGTTCCGAGAACACCTTCGCCGGTATGCGGTGCTCGCGCAGTTTCATGGGCGTCCCCCGGTCCGTGCCGACAGGTCGGCTTCGACGGTGTGCTTGATGTGGGTGATGAGGCGCAGCAGGTCGGGACAGTAGACCGAGGGGTTGGCGAACCCGCGGCCCTCCCGGTAGCGGTGGGCGTACAGCCCGCCCCCGCAGACCCGGGAGACGGGGCAGCGGCGGCAGGCGTCGGCCAGCGCCAGCTCGCCGATCTGGCGGGCGGCGATCGAGGGCAGGAGCAGGACGTCGTCGAAGGAGTCGCGTGCCACGTGCAGTCCGGTCCCGGGCGCCCCGTGGTAGGCGGACTTCAGGAAATCGGACTGCTCGATGCCGCCGTCGGTCTCCACCACCACCATGGCCGCGGGGGACAGGCCCACGTGCTCGCTGGCGGAGACGCCGCCCAGGAGGAGGTGGATGATCTCGCCGAACAGCCGGATCCGGGTGGGCCGCCGGGGCGAGCGGTACCAGCGGTCGAAGATCGTGATCAGCCAGTCGGCGTACGGCGTGGCCGCCGCCTCCGGACGGCGTCCCGGAGGCGGCGCGGTCCAGTTGCCGTGCGGCAGCAGGAAGTCGACGGCGGGCGGGTCGAAGGCCAGCAGCGCCTCGTAGGCGCCCACCGGGTCGTTCCTGAGGTCGACGGTGCACAGCAGGCCGCCGAACAGATGGCGGTAGGCGGGCGAGGTGAGCAGGCCGAGGGCCGCCACGACGGCGGAGTGGCTGCCCCGGCCGTCCGGGCGCCGCCGGCTGCGGTCGTGCATCGCCTCGTCCCCGTCGAGGCTCACCCCCACGCGGACGTCCAGTTCGGCGAAGAGGTCGAGGTGGCGGCGGTCGAGCAGCACGGCGTTGGTCTGCAGGGAGACCCGCACGCGCGTGCCGGGGCCGACCGCGGCGCGGACCCGGGTGACGAGGTCGCGGACGGCCTCCCGGCCGGCCAGCAGGGGCTCGCCGCCGTGCAGGACGAGCTCGATCTCCGGCAGGCCGTGGGTGCGGGCGTGCTCGGCGATCCGGTGGGCCGCGGCGGCGAAGGTCTCCGGCGCCATGCGCCTCGGGCGGCCGCGCCAGCTGGTGTCGGCCATCTCGTACATGTAGCAGTACGTGCAGGCGAGGTCGCAGCGGCTGTGGATCTTCAGAATGAACTGGCGGAACGGTGTCGGCCGCCAGCCGCCGGCCATCAGTTCCCCGACATCGAGGGTCGACGGCCACTCGCGCACCGCTCAGCCTCCGCGTTGAGAGCAGATTACGTAGCGCAGGATAGAGGAGGAGGCCCGCTCCGGAAGGCGGAACCGCCGAGCGCCACCGCCGCTTTCCGTAACGATTCCACCGTCCGGTCCGGAGATCTTGACTATCGATGCGAAGTCAGGCGAAATGGGAAATGGCGCAAGAGAGGTGTGCCGCGGTTGTCGAAAAATCCCAAAACCGAAAATCTGCCACCCGAAAACATGTTTCCGGCAATGCTCGACGTGGACGGATTGCTGGCCTCGGGATGGCAGCCGTCGGCCTTCCAGCAGTTCATCCTGAAGATCCACAGTCGCTGCGACCTCGCCTGCAGGTACTGCTACATGTACGAGATGGCCGACCAGTCCTGGCGGTCGCAGCCGCGCCGCATGTCGGAGGCCGTCGTCGACCGCACGGCGGCGCGGATCGCCGAGCACGCCCTCGCCCACGACCTGGCCGAGGTGGAGGTGATCCTGCACGGCGGCGAGCCCCTGCTGGCCGGGCCCGACCTCATCTCCCGCGCCGTGCGCGCCGTCCGGGCCGCCGCCGCCGACGTCGGCACCCGCGTGCGCGTCTCCGTGCAGACCAACGGCGTGCGCCTCGACGAGGCGTTCCTGCGGCTCTTCGACGAGCTGGAGATCCGGGTGGGGGTCAGCCTCGACGGGGACGAGGAGGGGCAGGACCGGCACCGGCGCTTCGCCGGCGGGAAAGGCAGCCACGCCGCCGTCACGGCCGCCCTGCGCAGGCTGGCCTCCGGACGCTTCCACCACCTGTTCAGCGGCCTGCTCTGCACGATCGACATCCGCAACGACCCGGTGGCGACCTACGAGGCGCTGCTGGCCTTCGACCCGCCCGCCGTCGACTTCCTGCTGCCGCACGGCAACTGGGCCGCGCCCCCGCCCTTCCGGGATCCGGCCTCGCCCGCCACGCCGTACGCCGACTGGCTGATCGCGGTCTTCGACCGCTGGTACGGCACGGCCGCCACGACGGAGGTCCGGCTGTTCACCGAGATCATGCGCCTGCTGACCGGCCGTGCCTCGCGCACGGAGGCCGTCGGGCTGTCCCCGGTCCGCATGGCCGTCATCGAGACGGACGGCGGCATCGAGCAGTCGGACATCCTCAAGTCCAGCTACCAGGGGGCCACCGCGACCCGCATGCACGTGCTGCGGGACTCCTTCGACGCGGTGCTCGCGCACCCGGCCATCGCCGCACGGCAGATCGGCGAGCTCGCGCTGGCGGCCACCTGCCGCCGGTGCGACCTCGTCAGGGTCTGCGGCGGCGGGCTCTACGCCCACCGCTACAACACCGTCACCGGGTTCCAGGCCCCCTCGGTCTACTGCCCCGACCTCTACCGGCTCATCACCCACATCCACGCAACGCTCGCGCGGGACGTCGCCCTGCTGAAGGGAAGCCGATGAGACTCTTCGCACGCCCCCTCCCCGACGGGACCCTCGCCGAACTGGCGGCGGGCGGGGGAGGGGCCGCCGCCGTGCACGCGCTGCGCGCGGCGCAGCGGGTGAAGCACATGCTGCTGCTGCGCGGGGTCGTGGAGGAGGCCGCGGAGACCGGCCACCCGCACGCCGCCCTGACGGCCGACGCCTACGGGCTGCTGACCGAGATGGAGGGGCGGGCGCCGCAGGAGGCCGGCCGGGTGCTGACGCACCCGGCGGCGGGGGCCTGGGCCTGGCGGACCTACCGGTCGCTGCGGCGCGGGGACGGCGCGGAGGACCCGGGCAGGATGGGCGCGCTGGCCGTGGCCGCCGCGGTCGGCTCGCGGACCGCGTGCGAGGTCCGGCTGCCCGTCGCGGGCCGGAGCGTCATGCTGCCGTCCCTGGGACTGCTCACCCTGCCCGCGGAGGCGGGGCCGGTGGCCGACGTCGTGGTCCGGCCGGACGGCCTCGGGGCCGATCTGGGCATCGGCCCCTTCACGGTGCGGGCCGACCCCTTCCTGGACGGCCCGGGCTGGCAGGCGCTGCACCGGCTCCCGGTGACGCCCGACTTCAGCCTGGTCGTCGACGACCTCGACCCGTACCGGTGGGCGGACACCGGGGCCGTCGGGACGCGGTTGAGCCCGGAGCGGCGCCGCTGGTGGGAGTCGTGCCTGCGGGATGCCTGGCGCATCCTGACGGCGCACCACCCGGCCGTCGCCGAGGAGGTGGCCGCGGGCATCACCGTCCTCACCCCGATCCGGGCGCCCGAGAGCGGGCAGAACAGCGCCACGTCCCGGGAGACGTTCGGGACCATGGCGCTGTCGGAGCCCCGGCACGGTCTCGGGTTCGCCGAGACCTTCGCCCACGAGGTCCAGCACGCGAAGCTGACGGCGCTCACCGATGTGGTGGACCTCACGCTGCCGGACGACGGGCAGCGCCACTACGCGCCCTGGCGGCCCGACCCCCGCCCGGTGTACGGGCTGCTCCAGGGCGCCTACGCCTACCTGGGCGTCACCGAGTTCTGGCGGCGCCAGCGGAGGTTCGAGACGGGCGAGACGGCCTTCCGCGCGCAGGTGGAGTTCGCCCGCTGGCGGGAGGGCGCCTACCTCGTCACCGGCACCCTCGAAGGAAGCGGCTGCCTGACGGAGCAGGGGCGGGAGTTCGTCGCCGTGATGCGGGCCGCGCTGGAGCGGGCGCTGGCCGAGCCGGTGGACGCCGCGGCGCAGGCGCAGGCGCGCCGCGAGGCCGACCGCCACCGCCAGGAGTGGGCCAGGCGGAACGCCTGACCCGGCGGCCGTCAGATCGGCGGCGGGTCGAAGTCGGAGTCGATGCGCACCCCCGCGACCGCGGCGAGGATGTCGGGCTGGACCGACGCCAGCGGGCTGTGCGCGTAGCGCTCCAGCGTCTCGGCCCGCAGCCGCTCGGCCTCCTTGTCCGCGCCCACGGCCCGCAGGTCGAGCGAGAGGTTGGCCGCGCACAGCAGCGACAGGTAGTGGTTCTCGCCGAAGAGGCGGTGGAGCCGCTCCAGGGCGTCCTCGCCGACCTCCCGGGCCCGCGCGTGCTCGCCCAGGGCCGCCAGGTCCGAGGCGAGGTTGACCGCGCAGGCCAGCGAGTAGTTGTGCGTCCGGCTCACCTTGGCGGCCAGCCGCTCCAGGGCCTTCTCGTCGATGTCCCTGGCCTTCTCCGCGTCCCCGCGCAGCCGGTGCAGGATCGCGACGTTGCTCCGGCACGCCTGGGTGTAGGGGTGGTCCTCGCCGTACACCCCGGGGTAGAGCTCCACGGTCTGCTCCGCCAGGGCGAAGGCCTCGCCGAGCTCGCCGGTCACGCGCAGGGCGTTGGAGAGGTTGACCGCGGCGGCCATCGTGTCGGGGTGCTCGTCGCCGAAGATCCGCTGGAGCCGGGCGTGCGTGTCGCGGGCCAGCTCCAGGGCCTCGGTGAGATCACCGGAGCGGCGCTTGGCGATGGACAGGTCCTTGGCCGTCAGAAGGGTGGTGGGATGGTCGGGGCCCAGCTCCAGCACCCCGTAGGCGTGCGCCTCCTCGCCGATGTCGCGCGCCTCGGTGTAGTCGCCGCAGAGCCGGACGGCGCGGGAGAGGTTCTGCCATGAGCTGAGCAGGGAGGCCTTGCTGACGCCCTGCGTCGCGTCGCTCTGCTCCTGGTAGGTCTCCAGGTGCAGTTCTCGCGCCCGCGTGTAGTCACTGGTGAGGCCGTAGTCGATGGCCAGGTTGTTCATGACGCGCAGGGTCGAGGGGTGGGTCTCGCCGAAGACCCGTTCGTGCACCTCCCGGGACTGCTCGTCCAGCTCGCGGGCGCGCAGGAACTCCCCCCTGGCGCGCAGGGCGGCTCCGAAGCCGTTGGTGGCCGAGAGCGTCTCGGGGTGCTCGGGCCCGAGGACCTCGCGCATCTCCTCCAGGTTCGTGCGGCCGAGCTCGTAGTCCTCGGCGTAGCGGCCCAGCCCGCGCAGGATGTTCCCCAGATGCCTGCGGGCGATCAGCACGTCCGGGTGCCGCGGCCCGCTGGCCGCGGTCCACCGGGCGATGAAGTCCTCGGCGAAGGAGAGGGCCGACTGGTAGTTGCCGGCCTGGTACAGGTAGCGGACGATGTTGAGGGCGAACCGGCGCACCACGGGGTCGGTGGTCTCGGCCAGCCCCGAGGGGGCGACGTGGCCCACCAGCTCCTCGAACTGGCGCCACTTCGCGCTGTCGTCCGGGTCGCCCGGGCCCGCGCCGGCCAGCAGCAGGTGGACCTCCCGGCGGGCCCGCGCCTGCTGCTCCGGGGCCGGCAGGTCGTCGCGCAGGAGCGCCTGGACGAGGCGGTGCACCTGGATGGTGCGGGTCTCCGGCTCGATCCGGGCCAGGGCGAAGCGGCGCAGCTCGCTCAGGGCCTTGGTCAGCAGGATGGGGTCGGCCAGGATGGCGCTCAGCTGCGGATCGGTGTCCCCGCCGTGGCGGGCGAGGGTCCGGCTGCCCCGGCGGAAGACGTCGCGGGGGATGGGCTCGGGGCCGAAGAACGCGCAGCACCGCAGGACCCGGATCGCCTCGGGCAGCCGGTCCTCCAGCATCGAGACCGAGACCCGCCAGGCGGCCGTCATCGACAGCGGGTATCCCTGGGCGCGGTTGGCGCCGAGCAGCCGGCCGGCCTGTTCGTCGAGCTGCTCGATGTACTCGTCGACGGACATGCCGGTCTCGTACTGGAGCGCTCCGGCCTGCTCCAGCGCGAGCGGGAGGTCGCCGAGCTTCTCCGCCAACCGGGAGGCGTCCTCGTCGGAGATCTCCCTGCGCAGCCGCTTGCGGAGGAACTCCATGCTCTCCTCGCGCTCGAACACGTCGACCTGCAGGGTCTCGAAGTGGTTCTCCCAGTCGGGGTTGCGCGAGGTGATCAGGACGTGCCCGGGGCCGAGCGGGATGAACTCCTCGATCTTCGCCGGGTCCTCGGCGTTGTCGAAGATCAGCAGCCAGCGGCGGTACGGCTCACCGCTCTGGAGCGCCCGGCGCACCGCCTCGGCCGCCTCCTCCACGCCGGTCGTGGCGGCGCTGGGGAGGCCCAGGTGGGGTGCCATCGTCGCCAGCGCCGACGGCACCAGGACGCGCTGGTCGGCGGGGATCCACCAGACCAGGTCGTAGTGGGAGCGGTAACGCCAGGCGTACTCGATGGCCAGATGGGTCTTGCCGACGCCGCCCAGGCCCTGGAGCGCCTGGGGCTGCGGGACGACGGCGGTCACGGTGCTCATGCCCCTGCGGAGCTTGGTGAGGAGCTCCTCGCGGCCGGTGAAGTTCCTGTTGCGGGGCGGGACCTTCTCCCAGATCTCGGGCAGCCGCTCCGGTATCGCGTGCGCCGCGTGTGAAAGCTCCGCCACCATGGACCTCCGCCCGTGAACCGAGAACGATCCTGCGGTCATCTTAGATGTTGATTCACCGGACGGGATATCACAGAATCATTTAAAGGCCGGTGTCCGTCACGGACCGTGGCAGCGGAAAAGGGCGCTCCCCGGTCCGTTCCGGGCTGACCGGAAACAGGTGATCCGGCAGAAGGCGCGAGGGGCGACATGCACGATGTCGAATTGAAGTCCAGGCCGATCGTCGACCTCGGCGATGTCTCGCTGGCCTCTCTCGAGGAGGTCGGCGCGGCGGGGCTGCGCGGATTCCTGGAACGGCTGGTGCTGGACGACAGGGAGCCGTCGGCGGGCTTCCAGAGTTCGCTCTGACGCCTCCTCCCGCCGTCGCGGCGGGCCGTGGAGGACGGCGGGCGCGGCGGAAGGCTGAGGCGTTCGTCCGCCCCCTTCTCCGGTGAGGTGAGCGATGCGCGGTTTCCCGCCGGGGATTGGCCGTACCAATAGAGTCGTACGGCACCGGGCCCGCGACCCGTCGGAGCCCGCGGTCGACGAGGTGGTGCCGTGCGTGGACGACATGGATGACGCCGAGTGGGAGCGCCTGCTCTACCAGTTGAGGAACGGCGACTGCACGCCGTTCCTCGGGTCGGGCGCCTGTGTGGGAACACTTCCCACGGGCAGGGCGCTCAGCCGGGAGATGGCCCGCAGATGGGGTTATCCCTACGACGACGACCACGACCTCCCGCGGGTGGCGCAGTTCGCGGCCATAAAGTACGGCGACGCCGTGCACGTCAAACGACTCGTGTGCGACGAACTGGGCGCGGCGGGCCCGCCGGATTTCCTCGACCCGCTGGAACCGCACGGCCTGCTCGCCGAATTCCCGCTTCCGGTGTACCTCACCACCAATTACGACGATTTCATCCACCGGTCGCTCAGGGCGGTGGGGAAACGGCCCAACGTGGCCGTCTGCCCGTGGAACAAGGACATTCCCTACGCCGAGGAACTGTTCGGCAGCGAGGCCGGCTGGAATCCGCAGCCGGACGCGCCGCTCGTCTACCACCTGCACGGCAACCTGCAGGACCCGCGCTCGATCGTGCTGGCAGAGGACGACTACCTGGAGTTCCTCACCAGCCTCGCCGCAGAGGGCGTCGGCGGCGGCCAGCAGATGCTGCCCCCGTCGATTCTCGCGGCGCTGACCAAGCGTCCCCTGCTGTTCATCGGCTACAGCCTCCAGGACTGGACGTTTCGGGTGCTCTTCCGCGGGCTGCTGAGGGCGGTCCCCGGAATCCACCGGCGCAGGCACGTCAGCGTGCAGCTCGCCCCCACCCTCGACACCACCAGGGCGGACGTGCGGGAGGTGCAGCGCCAGCTGGCCCGCTACTACGAGGACTGGCGGATCTCCATCTTCTGGGGAAGCGCAGAGGAGTTCTGCAAGGAGTTGCGGCGACGGATGGGGGCGGTTTCGTGAGCCCGCGTGACGTTCACCCGGTGGCGGCGCAGGAGCCGTACGTCGGACTGCGGGCGTTCCGGCGCGAGGACAGCGCCAGGTTCTTCGGCCGGGCCAGGGAGTCGCACGAGGTCGCGGACCTGTGGCAGGCCAACCGCCTGACCATCCTCTACGGCCCGTCCGGGGTCGGCAAGACGTCGCTGATCCAGGCGGGCGTGCTCCCCCTGCTGGACCCGACCACGACCGACATCCTGCCGGTCGGCCGCGTCTCGCACGGCTCCCCTTTCCCCTCCGCCGCGCTCTCCCGGCACAACCCGCACGTCTTCGCGCTGCTGTCGTCCTGGGCGCCGGAGGAGACCCCCACCCGGCTGGCCGGCCAGACGCTCCGCGGCTTCCTGCGGCGCAGGCCGCCGCGGCAGGACCCGTACGGCGACCCGGTCCTGACCCTGGCCGCGATCGACCAGGCGGAGGAGTTGTTCGGCGATCCCGACCACCGCCGGCCGTACCGCGAGTGGTTCATCGACCAGCTGGTCGAGGCTCTGGACGGCGACCCGCACCTGCGGCTGCTGGTGTCCATCCGCGAGGACTACCTGGCCGCGCTCCTTCCCCACGAGCCCAAGCTGGCCGGCGCACCCCGGGGCCGCTTCCCGCTGACGGCCCTCGACACGGCGGCGGCGGTGCGGGCGACCGAGGGCCCGCTGGAGGGGACCGGCCGCTCGTTCGCCCCCGGGGCGGCCGAGAAGCTGGTGGAGGACCTGCGCAGGATCAGGGTGGGCCGGGCGCTCGGTGAGGAGGTCGTCGCCGACGCGAAGGCGGTCGAGCCGGTCCAGCTCCAGGTGGTCTGCTCCACCATGTGGCGCTCCCTCCCCGACGACGTGCTGGTCATCACCGCCGAGCACGTGCACCGCTTCGCCGACGCCGACCGCTCGCTCACCGACTTCTCGGAACGCATGATCGCCGAGGTGGCCCGGGACTGCCTCGACGGCGACACCGACCGGCTGCGGACGTGGCTGCGCCGCAACTTCATCACCGAGCAGGGCAAACGCGAGATCGTCTACCAGGGGGAGACGCTCACCGCGGGAGAGCCGAACTACGTGGTCAAGGCCCTCGTGGACCGGCACATCCTGCGGGAGGACGTCCGGGCGGGCGCGCGCTGGTGCGAGCTCTCACACGACCGGCTCATCCAGCCGATCCTGCGAAGCGACCGCTCCGCCGAGCCGGTCGGGAGCCGGATCCTGCCGGAGGAGTACCTGCGCGCCGCCGAGCTCGCCTTCCGCGACGGCGAGTTCGCGCTGGCGGCCAAGCAGGCCGAGGAGGCGCTCAACCGGTGCGGGGACGACACGTTGCTCCGCGCCGAGGTCGAGTCCTTCCTCGGCAACGTCGCGCACCGGCGCGAGGACTTCGACAAGGCGGTGGCGCACTACCGCACGGCGGCCGTCCTGTTCGAGACGCTCGGCGCCACCACGGCGGTCGGCCGCCTACTCGCGGGCATCGGCCGGCTCCGGCTGGCCCAGGGGCACCCTTCGGTCGCGGTGCAGGAACTGTACTCCGCGATCGGCCGCGTCCCCGACGACACGGGCATCCAGACGGAGCTGGCCTGGGCCCTGTGGTACGGCGGGCACCCCGACGCGGCCAGGGACGTCCTCAACGACGTCCTCACCAGGGAGGGGGACGCCGCCGAGGCGCTGCGGGCCAGGGGCGAGATCCTGACCGACCTGGGCCGGACGGCCGAGGCGCTGCGCGACTTCGAGCGGGCCAGACCGCTGCAGTGGCCGTCCACCCGGGCGGCGTACGCTCTCGCCCTGGCCCGCGAGGGGCGGCTGCGGGAGGCCGACCGGGAGATCGCCGCGGTCCTCGCCGAGGCGGGAGAGCACGGGCCCGTGCTGCTCTACGCGGCCAGGATCAGAGAGCTGGCCGGCGACGCGGGCCAGGCGGCGGATCTCGCCCGGCGGGCCAAGGCCGCGCGGGTACAGGGGCTGCCGGCCCATCTGAAGGCGGAGGCCGACCGCCTGGCGTCGTACGCCTGACGCCGGGGCCCGTCAGGCTTTCGCGGTCTGCCTGCCGATCCGCCGCAGGGTGATCCGCCGCGCGATGCACCAGATCGTCACGGTCAGAGCGACGGCGGCCATCGCCGCGAAGAGCCCCTGCGCCGCGCCGGCGGTTCCCAGCACGGAGACCAGGAGCCCGCCGAGCGGAGAGGCGAAGCACACGACGCCGTGCACGGTGAGGCGGTGCACGCTCACCGCGCGTGCGAGTTTGGACCGCTCGACGTTCGCGATCTCGAATGCCCGGATGGAGACGTTGCTGAGCGCCCCCGTGCATCCGGTCATCAGAACGGCGGCGCCGAAGAACAGCGGGTGCCCTCCGAAGGCGGCGACGCAGAGAGCCACCGCCCAGATCCACATCTGGGCGAAGAGCATGGCGTTGCGCCACCCGTGCTCGGACAGTCGCCACGCGGGCCGCCCCGCGGAGCCGATGGCGGTGTTGGCGGCGGTGGTGAAGGCCGGAATGGCGGAGGCCAGGGCCGAGCCCAGCACGCCGCCCAGACCGCCCGCGGCCAGCACCAGCCCCACCTGCAGCGGGGGGAGCGACGCCGAGCCTGCGATGAAGACCATGATGAGCGTGTTGACCATCAGGTTCGTGACCGTGGTGAGCGCCATGGCGTTGCGCAGGAACGGGTGCGCGGTCAGCGCCTTGACGCCGTCGGCCATCTCCCGGAGGAAGCGGACCCTGCCCGCCGCCTCCTTCGCCTCCCCCGCCTGTCGGGGATCGTGGCCCCGCAGGCTCAGCACGGAGAAGAAGGACATGAAGAACAGCAGCGTGTTCACCAGGAACGGCGCCGCCGGTGCCACTCCGAACAGGAAGCCGCCGAGCGGCCTGGCCGTCAGCACCGCGACGTGCGAACTCGTCTCGCTCGTGGTCAGCACACCGCGCAGATCACCCTGGGGAACGAACGAGCGGATCAGGGCGGTCTCCCCGAGAGAGTGGAAGACCCACAGGGCGCCCTCGACGAAGGCGGCGGCCAGGATGTGGGAGAAGTCCGCCGCGTCGAAGGCGACGGCGGCGGTGACCGAGGCCACGGTCAGCCCTCGCGCGGCCTCGGTGACCAGGATGAGGAGGCGGGGGTCCACCCGGTCCGCCAGGACGCCCGCCGGGATGTAGAAGAGCAGGGTGGGGAGGGTCAGGGCGAACCCGGTCCAGCCGGCCTGCACCGGTGAGCCGGTCAGCCACAGGGCCAGCAGCGGGTAGACGACGTTCAGAGTCCGGGAGCCCACCATCGAGGAGGCCGTCCACACCCAGATCCGGACGAGGTTCCATCCCGGCCGGACGGAGCCCGTGCGCTCCTGCGCGGGGACGGCGCCGTTCTCTCCCACACCATGCCCCCCTGGCCCGGTCGGAGCCGCCTGCCGGCAGGGTTCCGCCTCCGCCGGCGGCGTCTGCACGGCTTCCGCGGGGGGATCCGGCTCCGTGGCCCGCTCGTCCTCCGGCTCCGCCGAACGTGCCGGTGAACAGTCCAAGGCCGCGGGCGGCCCGGCCGCTGGAGCGACGCCCCTTCCAGGGGAAACGGTGACGATGGCTTTGTCCTCCGGAGGAAAAGGCATGGGGCGTCGAGAGCCCGCCGGAAGCCCGTCGCACTCCGGCGAGCGGTCAGCAGCATAGCGACGCGTGTACCAGCGCGCGTGATCTTCAGCTCAACGAATCCCCGGCGTGACTGTTCTCTTCCCCGCCCGTGACCCCTCGGGCCGGCCGGTCACAGTCCGTACGCCTCCAGCAGGCGCAGCCACACCTCGCTGACCGTCGGGAAGGACGGTACCGCGTGCCAGAGCCGATCCAGGGGGACCTCCGCCGTCACCGCGATCGTGGCGGCGTGCAGCAGTTCGGCCGCGCCCGGTCCGGCGAAGGTCACGCCCAGCAGCACCCGGCGCTCGGCGTCCACCACGGCCTTGGCCCGGCCCCGGTAGCCGTCGCCGAGCAGGTAGGCGCCGGTCACCGCGCCCAGGTCGTACTCGACCGCGCGCACCGGGAACCCCTCCGCCCGGGCCCGCGCCTCGGTCCGGCCGACCGAGCAGACCTGCGGGTCGGTGAAGACCACCTGCGGCGCGCCGTACCCGCCGGCGGCGTCGCGCAGCGCGGGCAGGTCGTCGGGCTCGCCCTTGGCGCGGGCGGCGATGACGTCGCCGCAGACCCGCGCCTGGTACTTGCCCATGTGGGTGAGGAGGGCCCGGCCGTTGACGTCGCCCACGGCGTACAGCCGGCCGCCGTCGGCGCCGACGGCGCGCATGCTGTCGTCCACCTCCACCGGCCGGTCGCCGGGCAGCCCGACGGTCTCCAGGCCCAGGCCGTCCGTGGCCGCGCGGCGGCCGGTGGCCACCAGCAGCTCGTCGGCCTCGACCGGCGGGCCGGAGGCGAGGTGGACGGTCACCGGGCCGCCCGGCTCGGGCCGCTCCACCCGGACCGCCTCCGCCCCGGTGCGCACGCCGATGCCGGAGGCGGCGAAGGAGTCGGCCACCAGCGCGGAGGCGAACGGCTCCATCCGGCCCAGCAGCCGGTCGCCGCGGACCAGCACGGTGGTCTCGCGCGCACCGAGCCCGTGCAGGGCCTGGGCCATCTCGCAGGCCACCACGCCGCCGCCGAGCACGGCCAGCCGCGCGGGCACGGCCTTGGCCGCGGTGGCCTCCCGGCTGCCCCACGGCCGCGCCTCGGCCAGCCCCGGGACCGGCGGAACGACGGCGCGGCTCCCGGTGGCCAGCACGACGGCGTGCCGGGCGGTCAGCGTCCGCGAGCCGCCGCCTGGCAGGTCCACCGCGACCCGTCCCGGACCGTCGAGCCGTCCCCGGCCCCGGACGAACTCCGCGGGCACGCCCTCGATCCACCGGACCTGGCCGCCGTCGTCGAAGCGGGAGACGGCCTCGTCGCGGCGGGCCAGCACGGCGGCGGTGTCGACGGGGCCGACCGTCAGACCGGGCGCCCGCCGCGCCTCGGCGGCCAGTTCGACCGGGCGCAGCAGCGCCTTGCTGGGTACGCACGCCCAGTAGGAGCACTCGCCGCCGGCCAGCTCGGCCTCCACGACGGCGGCGCTCAGCCCGCCCCGCACGACCCTGTCCGCGACGTTCTCCCCGGCAGGTCCGGCCCCGATCACGATCACGTCGAACTCGTCCGCCACGTCGCCTCCTCGCGGGGGCGCCGCCGGGGACTCCTTCCCCGCCCTTCCGGTCCCACCGCCTGTCGTATGTTCCCCGCCGCGCGGGATCACCACAACCGGCCCGCCGCGCGGGCGCGGTCACCGCCGGGGGTCCGGGACCTCCTCGCCTGCCGGACGCCACCCGCGACCCGGCGGTGACCTGGGGCGACGGGGGCGGTGGGGCGGCGGGCCTGGGCAATGAGAGGGCAGGAGGAAGAGAAAAGGTTCACCGGCCCGGCCGTGTCCGCCGCACCCTATCGACCCGTTTGCGCTCTTGTGAGCAAGGAGCCTCACCGGTCGGGACGGTGCGGCGGGCCGGCCGCCGGCGGGGCGCGGCGCCGGGGCCGTACACGCGTGGAGAGAAGAGACCGTTGATGAGCACAGTCCAGGAAGCGGGTTGTCGTCGCCGTGCTGACGCAGCGGCGGGGAAGAGGTCGTGATGGGCGGCAGGCCGGACAGGTGTGACACCGATGAGGCGTTCCAGCAGGCGCTGGCGCGGTTGACCCTGCTCGGCGACGTGACGTCGGCCCTGTCCAGCACCCTCTCGACCGAGGAGGCGGTCCGCCGGCTCTGCCGGATCCTGGTGCCGCAGCTGGCCGACTGGTGCGTGGTGGACCTGCTGGACGACCACGGCCACCCGCACCGCGTGGCGGCGGCGCACCGCGACCCGGAGCGGGCGGGCGGCCGGTTCGCGGGGCCGCCGCCGCTGCTCTGCGAGGACGCGCCGGGCCCGCTGGGCCAGGTGCTGCGCGGTGCCGGCCCGCTGCTGCTGAGCCCGGCGCCGCCCGGAGAGGAGGACGACCACCCGTCGTGCGCCGTGCGGGAGGGGCTGCTGCGCCGGCTGGAGGCCGACAGCGCGATCGTCGCCCCGCTGCGGGTGCGGCGGCAGGTCCTGGGCGCGCTGACGGTCGCCCGCACCGACCCCGCCCGGCCGCTGACCGCCGACGACCAGGCCGTCGTCGAGGACCTGGCGCACCGCGTCGCCCTGGCCGTGGACAACGGGCGGCTGTACCGGGCGGCGCAGCACATCGCCGAGCGGCTGCAGCGCTCGCTCCTGCCGGACCGGCTGCCCGAGGTCGGCGCGCTGCGCCTGGCCGCCCGCTACAGCCCGGCCCACGAGACCGCGGAGGTGGGCGGGGACTGGTACGACGCCTTCGTCATGCCGAAGGGGGACATCGCACTGATCATCGGGGACGTCACCGGTCACGACCTGCCCGCCGCGGTGGTCATGAGCCAGCTGCGCAACATGCTGCGCACCCTGGCCTGCGACCGGCAGGAGCCGCCGGGGGAGATCCTGCGCCGGCTGGACGCCGTCAACGAGATCCTGTACGGCACGCGCACGGCCACCTGCCTGTACGGCCTGATCACCGGGGGGGAGAGCGGTCCGTGGGGCTTCCACCACTCCAGCGCCGGGCACCCGCCGCCGCTGCTGGTCACCGCCGACGGGGAGACCCGCTACCTGGAGGGCGGGGCGGGGCTGCTGCTCGGCGTGGACCCGGGGGTGTCGCGGACGGGCGCCTACGAGGAGCTGCCGACGGGCTCCACGCTCCTGCTCTACACCGACGGGCTGGTCGAGCGGCCGGACGAGCACCTGACCCACGGCATGATCCGGCTCCGCCAGCACGCCGCCGCCCTGGCCCGGGAGTCCGTGGAGGCGTTCTGCGACGGGGTCCTCGCCGGGCTGGGCGAGTCCGACGACGACATCGCGCTGATCGCGCTGCGCGTGCCCGCCGCGCAGGACCCGCCGTGACCGGCCGGTCAGCCGTCCCGCCGTGACCCCGGCCCCCGCCCCGGCCGGTCCGCGTCCGGGGCCGGACCCTCCGGGCGCCCTGGTCCCTCCGGCCGATCCCGGCCCGGAGGGGGGTCCGGCGGTCCGCCGCCCGCCGGGAGCGGCTGCGCCCGCCGTTCCTCGGCGTAGCCGCGCGCGCGGTCGGCGACCCGGTAGGTGACCGCGACGAGCGGCACCGCCACGACCGCGCCCGCGATGCCGCCCACGAGCGTGCCGCCGGTGACGGCGGTCAGGACCACGGCCGGGTGGAGGCGGAGCGCCCTGCCGATGATGATCGGCTCCAGGAAGTTGCCCTCGACCTGCTGCACGACGACCACCGCGGCCAGGACCAGCAGCGCGTTGGTCAGGCCGTTGGCGACCAGCGCCACGAGCACCGCGACGGCCCCGGCGGTGAAGGCCCCGGCGATGGGGATGAACGCGAACAGGAAGGTCAGGAAGGCGAGGGTGAGGGCGAGCGGCACGTCCAGGACGAACAGCGCGATGCCGATCCCGACGGCGTCGATCGCGGCCACCACCACGATCCCCCGGATGTAGGCGACCAGGGTCTCCCAGCCGGCGCGGGCGGCGGCGTCCACCTGCCGGCGGCGGTGGGGCGGGACCTGGTCCACCGCCCACCGCCACATGCCGGCCCCGTCGCGCAGCAGGAAGAACAGCAGCACCAGGGCGACGAGGACGGACGCCACCGTCTGCAGGGCGGTCATGGCCCCGGCCAGCGGGCTGGGCGCGGCGCGCTGCAGGGTCTCCGTCATCTCCGCGATCGCGGCGTCCAGCTGGTTCTGGCTCAGGGGACCCGAGGTCAGGAACCCGCGCAGCCGCTCCAGGCCCGTCAGCAGTCGGCTCTCCAGGTCGCCGAGCTGCGCGACGGCCTGGTTCGCCACCAGCGTCAGCGGCCCGGCCACGACGAACAGCAGGAACAGCACCGTGCCGAGCGCGCTCAGCCAGGCCGGCGCGCGCAGCAGGGCGGCCACCGGACCGAGCAGAGCGGTGAGCAGGAGGGCGGCCACGACCGCCAGGGTCAGCGGCGCCAGCAGGATGAGCACCCACGCGACCAGCGCCACCACGGCGGTCAGGACGAGCAGGCAGGCGCCGGCCACGGCGGCCGTGCGCAGCGCGCCGGGGGTCGCGCGCCATCCGCTCGGGTCGGGTGGCCGGCTCCGTTCGCTCATCATGGCCATCCGAAGCTACCCAGGGATGAATCCCCCTCAAACGAACGGGCCGTACCGGGTCACCGGAGCCGGCGGGCCAGCTCCTCGGCCAGGCCCTTGGCGGCGGCCTCCACCATCTCCAGCACCTCGGCGAACCCCTCCCGGTCGCCGTAGTAGGGGTCGGGCACCTCCGCCCCCTCCGGCGCCGCCGGGTCGAAGGAGCGGAACAGCCGCACGTCCGCGCCCTCCGGGGCCAGGCGGCGCAGGGCGCGGAGGTTCTCCCGGTCCATGGCCAGCACCAGGTCGGCCTGGCCGTACCACTCCCGCAGGAACTGCCGGGCGCGGTGCGCGGAGCCGTCGTAGCCGCGCCCGGCCAGCGCCGCCGCGGCGCGCTCGTCCATCGGGCGGCCCTGGTGCCACCCCCCGGTCCCGCCGCTCTCGACGGTGACGAGCCCTTCCAGGCCGTGGTCGGCGAGGGTCTTCCTCAGCACGACCTCGGCCATGGGGGAGCGGCAGATGTTTCCCAGGCACACCACGCAGACGCGATAGGTCATGCGCGCATTCTGCCGTCCGTTCCGCCCGGACCGGGAACCGGGACCGGGCGGCACCCGCGGGCGGGAGACGCCGTCCGCCGCCCGCCCCGCGCCGGGCGGCGGTGTCCCGCCGCCCGCCGGGTCACCCGGCCGTGCAGGAGACGGCCGGCGCGCCGGGGACGGTACCGGAGGCGATGAAGCCGAAGGAGGTGCTCGCCCCGGGCGCCAGCGTCCCGTTCCAGGAGACGTTCCTCGCGGTCACGGTGGAGCCGCTCTGGGTGAGCGCGGCGCTCCACGCCTGGCTGACGCGCTCCCCGCCGGAGGTCCAGGTCACGGTCCAGCCGGTGATCGGCGCGCTCCCCGTGTTCTTGACGGTCACCTCGCCCTGGAAGCCGCCCGGCCAGGAGTTGGCGGCCCGGTAGGAGGCGGTGCAGCCGCCGCCCGTGGGGGTCACGGTGGGCGTCACCGTCGGGGTGGCGGTCGGTGTCACGGTGGGGGTCACCGTGGGGGTCACCGTGGGCGTCGCGGTGGGCGTGGCGGTCGGGCCCGCTCCGAGCAGGGCGGTCAGCGCGGGGAACCACCGATCGGCGATCTTCCGGTCGCCGGACGCGTTGGGATGCACGCCGTCACCGGTGTCCGCGGCGGTGTCGAAGCCCGTCCACTGGTCGACCACCACGACGGGCGAGCGCGCGGTCGTCTTGCCCGCGGCCCAGCCGGGGATGGCCGCGTTGAGCGCCCTGACCCGCTCGGCGCACCCGCCGCACGAGGCGGGGTTCATCGGGATGATCTGCGCGACCAGGATCCTCATGCCGGGGTTGCTCGCCCGCATCTGGTCGACCAGCTCGCCGTAGGCGGCCAGGATGGTCGCGGTGGGGCGGTTGCTCCACACGTCGTTGGTGCCGAAGTGCATCATCACGATGTCGGGCCGGCTCGCCGCCAGCCAGGCCGGAAGCCGGTCCTGGTCGGCGACGTCGGTCACCAGGAAGCCGCCGTGCCCCTCGTTCTCGCCGTCGTAGGCGAAGCCGCAGCCCTGGGGCGGCAGCGTCCCGACGAAGTCCACGCCGGTGTGACCGGCCTGCTGCAGCCGCTGCCAGAGCAGCGCCCGCCAGCAGCCGGGTGATCCGGTGATCGAGTCACCGAGCGCCATGATCCTGACCGGCTCGGCCCGCGCCGACAGCGCGGTGCCCGCCGTACCCGCCAGCACGGCCCCCAGGGCCGCCGCCAGTGCCGCCAGCGCGGCCATCGCCGCCGCGACCGTCCTGCCCGTCCGCATCGTCCTCTCCCGCCGTCGTCCGGCGCCCGATGCTAGGAAGCCGCGGCGCGGGCGGGAAGCGGCCGGCCGGCGGCGCCGCCGCGACCTGCCGCGTCAGCGGCGCGGGGATGTAACTTTCACTTCTCGGCCGGGTTGAGGCGGACGATCGCGGTGTTGAGCGCGGTGGCGAACGCCGTCCACGCGGCGTAGGGCAGCAGCACCGCCCCGGCGGCCCGGTCGGTCGCCCACGCCTGCCTGACCAGGTCGGCGTTCGAGGCGTTGAGCGCGGAGATCTCGGCGAGGGCGAGCCGGGGCGAGCGGCCGTGGAAGAAGGCCAGGGTCCACCCGGCGTTGAGGACGAGGTTGGCGGCGAACCGGGCGGCGAAGGCGGTGCGGTCGGCTCCCCGCCGCCGGTCCAGGACGCGGGCCGTCCCGACGGCGATCAGCCCGTACAGCGGTGTCCAGATCAGCCCGAACGCCTCCGACGGCGGCTGCCAGGACGGCTTGCGCAGCCGCCTGTACCACAGGGAGGCCGGTCTGGTGGCGACGCTCCCGACGGCGGCCGCGGCGCTCACCGCGAGCAGGGTCCTGGCCAGGGTGCTCGCGCGGACCCCCAGGGGGCCCGGCGTGCCGCCGCGCGGAGGGGTCCGCGCGCCGGTCCGCGGGGCGGAGGAGAGGGTGGGTGTCGTCTTCGTCTTCATGGCGGGCCCCTACCCCGCACCGCGGGGATATCTCCCGCCGCCGGCGGGGGCGGGCGCGGTGCGGGGAGGGGATGATGGAACGGTGCGGGCCGTCCCGCCGTTCCGCGTACCACGGGTGACACGGCGCCGGTTGTGGAAGATAATTTGCATCGATGAGTGATCAGGTGAAAATCAGCGACATGGGGCGTCATGAGTGACCCACTCGCCGGGCTGGCCACCGAGCGGAGCGACCCGCGCTACAGAGGGATCGACCGGCTGCCGACGGAGGAGGCGGCGCGGCTGATGAACGCCGCCGACGCCACCGTGCCCGCGGCGGTCGCCGAGGCGATCCCGGCGATCGCCGCCGCGATCGACGCGATCGTCGACCGGATGAAGCGGGGCGGCCGGCTCGTCTACGTGGGTGCGGGCACCTCGGGCCGCCTGGCCGTGCTCGACGCCTCCGAGTGCCCGCCGACCTTCGGCACCGACCCCGGGCTGGTGCAGGGCGTCATCGCCGGCGGCCCGCCCGCCCTGACCCGGTCCGTCGAGGGCGCCGAGGACGACGCCGCGGCCGGCGCCGCGGCGATGGCCGAGCGCGAGGTGGGCGGGCTCGACTCGGTGGTGGGGATCTCCGCCGGGGGCCGGGCGCCGTTCGTGGTGGGCGCGCTGGTGGAGGCCGGACGCCGGGGCGCGCTGACGGTGGGCCTGTCCTGCAACGCCGGCACCCCGGTGTCGGCGGCGGCGCGGCACGCGATCGAGGTGGTCGTCGGCCCGGAGGTGCTGACCGGCTCGACCCGGCTCAAGGCCGGGACCGCGCAGAAGCTGGTCCTCAACATGATCTCGACGATCACGATGATCGGGCTGGGCCGCACCTACGGCAACGACATGATCGAGATGTCGGCGATGAACGCCAAGCTGGCCGACCGGGCCGTCCGGATGGTCGGCGACATCGCCGGCGCCGACCCCGCCGCCGCCCGTTCCGCCCTGGTGGAGGCCGACTGGCAGGTGAAGGCCGCGGTGCTGATGGTCCGGCGCGGTCTCGACGCCGACGGCGCGCGCGCCCTCCTGGCGTCCTGCGGCGACAGCCTGGACGCGGCCCTGTCCGCCGACCCCTGACCTCCCGCCCGGCGGAGCGCTGCCCGGAACCCCGCCCGGCGGGGCGCTACCTGCCCCGCCGGCGGGCCTCGCCGAGATACTCCTCCAGCGCCTCCCGGGTGGCTCGCAGCGCCGCGTCCGAGGTGGTGAACGTGCGCTGCGCGACGCCGACGAAGACGCAGTCCACCAGGAGCAGCTGGCTGATCCGGCTGGCCAGCGCGCCGGGCCGGAAGGCCGTCTCCCGGCCCGCCGAGACCAGGACGTGGTCGGCCAGCCCGGCCAGGGAGGACCGCGGGTTGTTGGTGATCGCCACCGTGGCGGCGCCGCCCTTGCGGGCGACGAGCAGCGGGCTCAGCACGTCGGGGGTCTCGCCGGTGCAGCTGATGCCGAAGGCGACGTCGCCGGGGCGCGCCAGCGCCGCGCCGGTGAGCGCCAGGTGGGCGTCGGTGAAGGCGTGCGCGGACAGGCCGATGCGCATGAGCTTCTGCGCCATGTCCGCCGCGACCAGCCCGGACGCGCCGACCCCGTAGACGTCCACCCGCCTGGCGCCGGCCACCGCGGTCACCACCGCGTCCAGCACGGCGGGGGAGAGCTGCGCGGCGGTGTCGGCCAGCGCCTCCGACTCGGCCCGGGTGACCTTGGCGATCACGTCGGTGAGCGGGTCGTCGGGGCCCAGGTCGCCGGGGACCAGCCGCTCGGGGGCCTGGCTGGCGACCGCGGCGGCCAGGGCCAGGCGGAGCTGCGAGTATCCGGCGAATCCGAGGGTCCTGGCGGTGCGCACGATCGTGGCCTCGCTGGTCCCGGAGGCGGCGCTGAGCTCGGTGATGGTGCTGCGGGCCACCGTGCCGGGGTCGTCGAGGATGAGGCGGGCGATGGCCTGGGCCGCCGGGGTGAGGGAGGGCAGCACCGCCCTCACCGTCGCCACCAGGCTGGCCGGGCTGGGGCCGTCGAGCTCGGTCATGGTCGTCCTACTTTCCGTCGGGATCAGCTTATTTGCCGCCGACCGGTCGCGGGGGCCCGCCGGGAGCGTGCATCCGCCGGTGACATTTTCCTTCATATCCATTGATATGAAAGGAGATTTCTGCCAGCGTCGGTGCCGTCAGCTCCGTCCCCCCGGGAGTCCGCATGAGCCTGCCCGCCCGGCGCGCCGTCCTGCGCGGCCTCGCCCTCGGCGCCGCCGCGACCGCCGTCCCCCTGCCCGTCCTCGCCGCCGTCGCCGAGGCCCCCACCGGCGGAGCCGCCCCCGCGGGCGCGCCGCCGCTGCGCCAGATGCGCGGCATGTGGATCGCCTCGGTGCTCAACATCAACTGGCCGTCCAGGCCCGGCCTGGCGCCCGAGCAGCAGAAGGCGGAGTACACCGGCTGGCTGGAGCTCGCCGTCGCCCGCCGGCTCAACGCGGTGTTCGTGCAGATCCGGCCGACCGCGGACGCCTTCTGGCCCTCGCCGTACGAGCCGTGGTCGCAGTATCTGACCGGCACGCAGGGGCAGGACCCCGGCTACGACCCCCTGGCCTTCGCGGTGGAGGAGACGCACCGGCGCGGCCTGGCCTTCCACGCCTGGTTCAACCCCTACCGGGTGTCGATGCAGGGCGACCCGGCGGCGCTCCACCCCGACCACCCGGGCCGCAGGCACCCCGACTGGATCGTCGCCTACGGCGGGCGGCTCTACTACAACCCCGGCATGCCGGAGGTCCGCGCCTTCGTGCAGGACGCGATGATGGACGCGGTGCTGCGCTACGACATCGACGGCCTGCACTTCGACGACTACTTCTACCCGGTCAACACCACCGCCTTCGACGACTCCGCGGCCTTCGCCGAGCACGGCGGGGGCTTCCCCGACCTCGCCGCCTGGCGGCGGAACAACGTGGACATGCTGGTGCGGGAGATGCAGCAACGGGTACGGCGGGCCAAGCCGGAGGCCGCCTGGGGCATCAGCCCCTCCGGGATCTGGCGGAACCGCTCGAGCGACCCCCTCGGCTCGGACACGGCCGGGAGCCAGTCCTACGACAACCTGCACGCCGATACCCGGGGCTGGGTGAAGAAGGGCTGGCTGGACTACATCGCCCCGCAGCTGTACTGGTACATCGGCCAGTCCAACGCCGACTACGCCAAGCTGGTCCCCTGGTGGTCCGACGTGGCGGCGGGCACCGGCGTGCAGCTCTGGATCGGCCAGGCGGCCTACAAGGCCGGGGCGGCCGGGCAGCCGGAGCAGTGGTTCCAGCCGGACGAGCTGACCCGGCACCTGACGCTCAACCGGGACCACCCGGAGGTCGGCGGCGACATCTGGTACAACTCCGGCGACGTGCGCGCCGACCGGCTCGGCTCGGTCAGCGCCGTCGTCGCCGAGCACTACGCCCGGCCCGCGCTTCCCCCGCTGCTGCCCCGGCTCGCCGGCGGCCGGCCGCCGCGCGCCCCGGTGATCGCCCGGGCCCGCCGGACCGGCGGGGGCGTGGAGCTGGACATCGTGGCCACCGGCCGGGACGCGCCGTTCCAGTACGCGGTCTTCCGGCTCGGCCGCAGGGCGCGGCCCGGCGACCTGGCGGACGCGCGCCACCTGCTCGCCGTGGTGCCCGCGGCCCGGCACACCCGCTGGACGGACCCGGAGCCGGTGGCGGGCGCCTGGTACCACGTGACGGCCGTGGACCGGGCCGCCCGGCAGAGCGAGCCGAGCCGCGGCCACCGCGTGCGCTGAAGTCCCGTCCGGGCCCCGCGTCGGGCGGAGGCGCCGCATGGCCGATCCCGCCCGCGGCTCCCGCCCCCGTGGCAGGGAGCCGCGGGCCGTCAGGAGAGCAACCGCCGGTGGGCGGCCGCGGAGGCGGGGGTGCCCGGGCCGGGGCCGTGCAGGGCGAGCGCGGCGGCCCCGCGGGCCCCGGCGTCGCCGGAGCGGGCGGTGAGCACGGTGAGCCCGGCGCCGGCCAGCCCGGCGCGCACCCGCTCGGCCAGCAGGGTGGGCTCGGTCAGCAGGGACCCGGCCAGCACCAGCGGGCCGGGACAGGGGCCCAGCGCGCGGACGGTGGCGAGCAGCCGCTCGGCCGCCTCCCGGACGATGGCCAGGGCCGCCGCGTCGCCGTGCCGGGCGGCGGCCTCCACCGCGGGAGCCAGCCGCGCCAGCCACGCGGGCCCCGCCTCGGCCACTCCGGCGTGGACCGCGTCCACGATCCGCTCGGCCGCCCCGCCGCCCGGCACCGCGTCGCGCAGCGCGGTGGGCCCGGCCCGGCCGTCGAGGGCGGCCAGCACCGCCCGTACGGCGCGCCGCCCGATCCACGCCCCCGACCCCTCGTCACCGAGGATCCAGCCGTAGCCGTCGGCCCGGCCGGCCGGGCCCCGCCCCGTGACCCGGGTGGCCACCGCCCCGGTGCCCGCGACCAGGACGGTCCCGGAGGGCTCGGCGGTGGCCCCGGCGAAGGCGGCGAGCGTGTCGGGCACCACCGCGGGGCGTCCGGCCAGCCCGCAGGCGCGCCAGGCGTCGGCCGCCAGGCCGGCGGCCCGCCCGCCCGCCGGGCCCGACCCCGCCAGGGCGAAGACCCCGGCCGTCACCTGCCCGGGGGGCAGGCCGCCGAGCGCGGCCCGGAGCGCGGCGCGCAGGGCGGCCCCGGGATCGGCGGACGACAGGGCGTTGGACCCGGCGGCGCGGCCCCGCCCGGCCACCTCACCGGCGTGCGTCGCCACCACGCAGCGGGTGCTCGTGCCGCCCCCGTCGACCCCGACGACCAGCGCCGTCACCGGACCTCCCGACGTAGGTTTCCTCCAGGAACATATATTGGCGCGAAGAATCCCTACAGGGAACCGTTTTCCCGGCGCCGTCCGGCGAACCGGTCGATCGCGTCGAGGATGTGCGCGCGCATCGCGTCGTTGCCGGTGTGCCCCGAGTCCTCGACGACGATCAGCTCCGCGCCGGGCCAGGCGCGGGCGAGCTCCCAGGCGGTGGTCAGCGGGGAGCTCAGGTCGAGGCGGCCGTGGATCAGCACGCCGGGGATGCCCGCCAGGCGTCCCGCGCCGCGCAGCAGCTCGTCCTCCTCCAGCCACGCGCCGTGGGAGAAGTAGTGCGCGCAGATCCGGACGAACGCCAGCGCGTCGCGGTCCGGGCGGTCCCTGTAGACGCCGCCGTTGCCCTCGTGGGAGATCAGCGCGTCCTCCCAGGTCAGCCAGTCGGTCGCGGCCTTCGCCCGCACGGCCGGGTCGGGGTCCGCCAGGAGGCGGCCGTAGGCGGCCAGCAGGGCGAAGGTGTCGCCGTCGCGGTCCTTCCCGGGCACGCCGTCGCGGAACCGCTCCCACTCGGCGGGGAAGAACCGGCCGACGCCCCGGTAGAGCCAGTCGATCTCCGAGCGCCGGGTCATGGTGACGCTGGGGATGACGATCTCCGAGACCCGCTCCGGATGCCGCTCGGCGTAGGCGAGGATCAGCGTGGACCCCCACGAGCCGCCGTAGAGCAGCCAGCGGTCGACGCCCAGGTGCTCGCGGAGCCGTTCCATGTCGGCGATCAGGTGGTGGGTGGTGTTGCGGCTCAGGTCGGTCGCGGGGTCGCTCGCGTGCGGCGTGCTGCGCCCGCAGCCGCGCTGGTCGAACAGGACGATCCGGTAGCGCTCCGGGTCGAAGGTGCGGCGGGCGTTCGTCGAGCAGCCGGATCCGGGCCCGCCGTGCACGACGAGGGCGGGCTTGCCGTCGGGGTTGCCGCAGACCTCCCAGTACACGAGGTTCCCGTCGCCGGTGTCGAGCATCCCGTGGTCGTAGGGCTCGATCGGAGGAGGGGGGGCGGTCATTCCGGGGTCCTTCCGTAGAGATACAACAGCGCTGTTACATTAGCGGGATGACGTCCCCCGCGCCCACGCCCCCGGCCGCGCCCCGGCCGGGATCCGTGCCCCCGTCCGGTCCCTCGGTGCTCGGCACCCGCCTGCGGCACCTGCTCGAGTCGCTGGACGCGGACATCTCGGCCCTCTACGCCGACCTGGGGCTGGCCGGCTTCCGCCCGCGCTACACCCTGGCCGTGCGGACCCTGGCGGCCTCCGGGCCCCTCTCCATCCGCGACCTGGCGCGGGCCACCGGGGTGACCCACTCCGCGGCCAGCCAGACGGTGGCGCAGCTGGCGAAGGAAGGGCTGGTCGCCGTCGTCCCCGGGCGGGACGCCCGCCACCGCATCGTCCACCTGACCCCGGAGGCGGAGGCGCTGCTGCCCGTGCTGGAGGCGGAGTGGGCGGCCACCGCCGCCGCGGCCGCCGAGTTCGAGGCCGAGCTGTCGTTCCCGCTGAGCAGGCTGCTGGAGGAGGCGATCGAGGCACTGGACAGGCGTCCGATGCGCCGGCGCATCGCCGACGCCGCCCCGGACCTCCTCGCGCGGGCCCGCGCGAGGGGCGCCGCGGGGTCCCCGCACGCGGAGCGGACGCGAGGCGCCGCCGGGCCTTGCGGGCTCTGCGCCGGACCCGCGGCGCCGGACGGGCCCGGCCCCTCCGGCGCCCCCGAGGGGGAGGGCGGGGCGCGGTCCGGCTGATCGGGCGTCTCACCAGGGGATATGTGCAACATATGTACCTTTGCTGCGAAATAACCCCCTCATGCACTATCGGTACTCACGATCATGTTCGTAACCCCTTTCCCCGGGCACAAGCGCCCTGACGTCGTACCGGGAGGGAAGGGGAGTCGGGGATGGAGATCGTGGGGATCGCGGGGAGCCTGCGGCCGGCGGCGCACGTCGGGCGGCTGCTGGAGGCGGCGGCGGGGGAACTGCCCGCCTCCGCGACCCTGACGGTGTGGACGGGGCTCGAGGAGATCCCCGCCTGCACGGGCGGCCCGCTCCCGCGTCCCGCGGCGGAACTGTGCGCCCTGCTGGCCGGGGCCGACGGCGTGCTGGTCACCGCCCCGGAGCACAGCGTCCTGCCGGTCCAACTGCTCCACGCCCTGGGGTGGGCGTCCTCCCCGGCGGCGGGCGCCGTCCTGCTCGGCAAGCCCGTCGCGGTGGTGACCGCCTGCGTCCGCCCCCACGAGGCGATGTGGACGCAGACCGAGCTGCGGAGGATGCTGGGCGTCGCCGGCGCCGCCGTGCACGGCGCCGACCTGCCCGTCTCCCCGGCCCCGCGGCGCTTCGACGACACCGGCCGCCTCGCCGATCCGGCGGCCCGCGACCGGCTCCGCCGGGTGGTGGAGGAGCTGTGCGGGCGCTCGCCGGAGACCGTCCTGGCCCCCCTCCCGCCCGCGGCGGCGGGCAAGGCCGTCGACCCGGTCGCCGGGAAGGTCCTGGACGGGGTCGCCGGGAAGGCTCCGGCCGTCCCGGGGACGACCCGCGTCACCGCCGCCCCGGGGAGGGCCGCGGCGGTCCCGGCGCTCGGCCCGGCGGCCGCCTCCGGGAAGGTCCCCGCGGGCATCCCGGTCTGACCGCGCGGCGCCGTACGGCCGCGGGGGAGGGCGGCCGGAGCCGGGCGAGGCCCGCCGGGCCCGCCCCAGCCGGCGGTCCCGGCGGATCCGCCGGCCCTCCGTCAGCCCAGCGAGGCCGAGACCAGCTCCCTGGCCGCCCGCTGCACCTCGGCCAGGTGGTCCGGCCCCTTGAAGGACTCGGCGTAGATCTTGTAGACGTCCTCCGTGCCGGAGGGCCGGGCGGCGAACCAGGCGCTGGCGGTGCAGACCTTGACCCCGCCGATGGCGGCGCCGTTGCCGGGCGCGGCGGTGAGCACCTCGGTGACCGGCTCGCCGGCGAGGGTGCCGGCGGGCACCTGCGCGGCGGAGAGCCCGGCCAGCACGGCCTTCTCCTCCCGCGTCGCCGGGGCGTCCACCCGGGCGTAGGCCGGGGCGCCGAACCGCGCGGTCAGCTCGGCGTAGTGCTCGCTGGGGGAGCGGCCCGTGACCGCGATGATCTCCGCGGCCAGCAGGGCCAGGATCAGGCCGTCCTTGTCGGTGGTCCACACCGAGCCGTCGCGGCGCAGGAAGGAGGCGCCCGCGCTCTCCTCCCCGCCGAAGCCCAGCGAGCCGTCCAGCAGCCCCGGCACGAACCACTTGAACCCGACGGGCACCTCCACCAGCGGCCTGCCCAGGTCCGCGGCGACCCGGTCGATCATGCCGCTGCTCACCAGGGTCTTGCCGACCCCGGCGCCGGCGGGCCAGTCCGGCCGGTGGGAGTAGAGGTAGGAGACGGCCACGGCGAGGTAGTGGTTGGGGTTCATCAGCCCGGCGTCGGGGGTGACGATCCCGTGCCGGTCGGCGTCGGCGTCGTTGCCGGTGGAGACGTCGAAGGCGTCCCGGTTCGCGATCAGCGAGGCCATGGCGTACGGCGAGGAGCAGTCCATGCGGATCTTCCCGTCCCAGTCCAGCGTCATGAAGCGCCACGTCGGGTCGGTCAGCGGGTTGACCACCGTCAGCTCCAGCCGGTGCCGCTCGGCGATCTCGCCCCAGTAGGCCACGCTCGCCCCGCCCAGCGGGTCGGCGCCGATGCGCACCCCCGCCGCGCGGACCGCCTCCAGGTCCACCACCGCGGGCAGGTCGTCGACGTAGGAGCCGAGGAAGTCGTACCGGAGGGTCGTCTCGGCGGCCAGCGCCCTGGCGTACGGCAGCCGCCGGACCTCCTTCAGCCCGCCGGCGATCAGCGCGTTGGCCCGGTCCTGGATCCAGGAGGTGGCGTCGGTGTCGGCGGGGCCGCCGTTCGGCGGGTTGTACTTGAATCCGCCGTCGCCCGGGGGGTTGTGCGAGGGCGTCACGACCACGCCGTCGGCCGGCCCGCCCGTCCGCCCCCGGTTGTGGGCGAGGATGGCGTGCGAGACGGCGGGCGTCGGCGTGTAGCCGTCGCGGGCGTCGATCATGACCGTCACCCCGTTGGCCGCGAACACCTCCAGTGCCGAGACCTTGGCGGGCTCGGACAGCGCGTGGGTGTCGGCTCCGAGGAAGAGCGGGCCGTCGATGCCCCGCATCGCGCGGTACTCCACGATGGCCTGGCTGGTGGCCAGGATGTGGTCCTCGTTGAAGGCGGTGTTCAGCGCCGAGCCGCGGTGCCCGGACGTGCCGAACGCCACCCGCTGCCCGGGCTCCGCCGGGTCGGGGTGCAGGCTGTAGTAGGCGGTCACCAGCCGGGCCACGTCCACCAGGTCGGACGGCCGGGCGGGCTGCCCGGCGCGCTCGTGCGTCATCGGCGTCTCCTTGAAATCGTCAGCGACAACGCTCACATACCCGTCAAAAGGCATTTCCGTCTAATCCGGAGGATCATCCCCGGGCCGCGGCGGCGGTCACGCCCCCGCGCCCGCCGTGCCCCCCGGCCTCCCCCCGGGCCCGGTCCGGTCCGCCTCGGCGAGGACGAGGGGGAGCAGACCGGGGAAGCGGGCCTCGAACTCGTCGCGGCGCAGGCGGTTGAGGCGGCGGGCGCCCTCGTCGCGCTGTTCGAGCAGGCCGGCGTTGCGCAGGACGGCGAAGTGGTGGCTCAGAGTGGACTTGGCCACGGGCAGGTGGCCGAAGGCGCCGCAGGCGCGCGTCCAGTCGGGGGAGCCGGCCAGCTCGCGCACGATCAGGCGGCGGACCGGATCGGCCAGGGCCTCCAGCGCGGTCTGCAGCGCCACCTCCGAGGGGGGCACGTGCGCCGGAGCGCGGGAAATGTTCGATGATCGTCGAACCGTCGTGTACTGTTCCATCGTGATCGAACAGTTTACGGTGACCGGATCGGAGACGGGCATGGGCATCGGTCGGATCGGCGTGTGGCACCCGCTGCTGGGGAGGGCTCCGGCGCAGGCCGTACGGCGGGCGGCGGCGGAGATCGAGGCGCTCGGCTACGGCGCCCTCTGGTACGGCGAGGCCCCCGGGACGAGGGAGGCGTTCACCGCCGGAGCCGTCCTGCTGGCGGCCACGGAGCGGATCGCGGTCGGCAGCGGGATCGCCAACATCTGGGCGCGCGACGCGACCGCGATGGCGGCCGGCGCGGCGGCGCTCGGCGAGGCCTACCCCGGGCGGTTCGCCCTGGGTGTCGGCGTCAGCCACGCCCCGCTGGTCGAGCGGCGCGGCCACGACTACACGCGCCCCCTCGCGGCGATGAGCGCCTACCTCGACGCGATGGACCGCTCCGCAGCCGACCTGTTCCCCGTGGACCCGGCCCCGCCCCGGCTGCTGGCCGCGCTGCGCCCCCGGATGCTGGAGCTCGCCCGCGACAGGGCCGACGGCGCCCACCCCTACTTCGTGCCGCCGGAGCACACCGCCGCCGCGCGCGAGATCCTCGGCCCGGACCGGATCCTCGCGCCGGAGCAGGCGTTCGTGCTGGAGAGCGACCCGGGGCGGGCCCGGCAGGTGGCGCGGGAGCACATGGAGGGCTACCTCCGCCTGCCGAACTACGCCAACAACCTGCGGCACCTCGGTTTCGGCGACGACGATCTCGCCGGCGGGGGGAGCGACCGGCTGGTGGACGCGATCGTCGCCTGGGGCGACGCGGACGCCGTCGCGGCGCGGGTGCGCGAGCACCTGGACGCCGGGGCCGACCACGTCGCCCTCCAGCCCCTCCCGCCGGACCTGGACACGGGCGTGGCCCAGCTGACGGAGCTGGCCCCGGCCCTGGGCGTGCGCCCGGAGCGCTAGGCGCCCGTCTCGTACGGTCACTGGGCGCAGCTGAAGCTGAGCCTGGGCCCGGAGGGAGGGGACGAACACGACGAGCGGGTGCTGCGGCTGGTCCGCTCGGTGACCGAGCGCGACATCCCTGGACCTCCGGAGACGCGCGGATCCTCGCGCGCCGGGCGGTCGAGATGGCCACCTGCGGGCACACCCGTTACGAGGAGATCTTCCGGATCCCGTTCGCCGCGGCCCGCCGCTTCGGCTTCCAGGAACGCCGCGAGATCCTGGGATGGCTGAGGGAGCCGGACCGGCGCGACCACGCCCGGACCCCGGTCCGGGCGGAACGGGTCAGGCGGGTCGGGGAGGCGCTCGCCCGGCGGTCGGAGGAGCTGCTGGTCGAGCTGGCCGAGCACGGCCCCGCCGAGGCGGTGCGCAAGGTCCGCGCGCGGTCCGTACAGAAGAACGTGGCGCACGCCCTGGACGCGGTGGCAGAGCAGGCGGGGCTGCCCCGCGAGCAGTTGGTGGACCGCACCGTGCCGGACTTCGGCCTCGGCCCGGACAGGGTGCGCGAGGAACGGATCGGCGACCACCGGGTACGGCTGTGCGCCGACGGCCCGGCGCTGCGGTCGCCCTCCTGCGGCGGGGGAGCGGAAGGGGAACTCAGCCGATCACCGGGCTGCGCCGTTCGACCGCCACCACGTCGCGCCAGACGCCGTGGTGGCGCCCGATGCGCTCGCGGATCCCGACGACGCGGAACCCGGCGCGGGCGTGCAGGGCGAGACTGGCCGTGTTCTCCGGGAAGATCCCTGCCTGGATCGTCCAGATGCCCGCGGCCTCGGTCGAGGCGATCAGCGCCGCCAGCAGCGCACGGCCGACTCCCCGGCCCCGGGCGTCGGGGTGGACGTAGACCGAGTGCTCGACCACCCCGGCGTAGGCACACCGGTCGGACACGGCCGCCGCCGCGACCCAGCCCAGCACGCGGCCGTCGGCGTCCAGGGCCACGTACCGGTGGCCGGGCAGCTTGGCCGCGTCGAACCGCTCCCAGGTCGGGGCGGCGGTCTCGAAGGTGGCCTGGCCCTCGTCGATGCCCAGCCGGTAGACGGACAGCACCTGCTCGGCGTGCCGGGCTCCCATGGCGGTGATGCGCGGCGCGGCGGGACTCATCGCCGCTCCGCATCGGGCGGCAGGCCGGCGACGAGCGCGCGGACGGGGGTTTCGACCGCGTCGCGGACCGGGCGTACGGCGTCGACGGTGAGCACCTTGGGCGGCTCGGCGGAGACGCCGATGCCGGCCTGCGCCGCGGCGGGAATCCGCAGCAGGGCCGACAGGCGGGCCAGCGCGGCGGGCACCACCCAGTAGTGCACCCAGGTGCCGCGCCGCTCGGAACCGACCAGGCCCGCCTCGCGCAGCACCTTCAGGTGGTGGGAGATGGTGGGCTGGGAGACGCCGAACGGGCCGGTCAGGTCGCACACGCAGGCCTCGCCGCCGGGGTGGGAGGCGATCAGTGACAGCAGCCGCAGCCGGACCGGATCGCCCAGTGCCTTGAACATGCGCGCCAGGTCGGCCGCGTCGGCCTCGCCGAGCGGCTCGCTGGCCATCGGCGCGCAGCACGCGGCGGCGAGGTCGAGGACCGGCGGCTTTTGCTTCGGCATACCTCTATGTTGACATCTGTCTATTCAAAGCGCCAACCTCCTTGCATCGGCATCCGTCGATACAACCTGTTGCGCGAGGGGAACCGTCATCTCCCGGATCCGGCTCGCCCTGCGCGTCGCCGATCTGGAAGGCTCGATCACCTTCTGCTCGCGCCCGTTCGGCACCGACCCGGCCGCAGCGTCGCCGAGGCTGAGGCCGCCGCCGGGCCTGGCTCTGCCTCCGAGGTCCGATCATGCGGCTGAAGCTCCTCGCCCCGACCGCACGATCCGAACCTCGGACGGCTCGGGACCGCGCCGGGCGCGGGGCTCACCCCTGCCCGCTCAGCCCGATGGCGGCGGCGGGGCAGACGGCGGCGGCCTCGCGGACGGCCGCGTGCAGGTCCGCGCCGGGCTCGGGATCGAGGAGGACGACGACGCCGTCCTCCTCGCGCTGGTCGAACACCTCCGGGGCGATCAGTACGCACTGACCGGCGCCGCAGCACCTGGCTTCGTCCACGGTGACCTTCATCCGCGGCTCCTCCCCTCCGCCGGCCGGGCGGGGCGGGCGCGGGTCACCAGCGGACCGGGACCGCGCGCAGGCCGCCGACGGCCAGTCCTTCCACGCGCTCCAGCTCCTCGACCGGGACGGCCAGCTCCAGGGAGGGGAGCCTGCGCAGCAGCACCTCGAGCACGACTTGCAGCTCGGTGCGGGCCAGCGCCTGCCCCAGGCAGGAGTGGGCGCCGGAGCCGAAGGCCAGGTGCGGGTTCGGGCTGCGGCCCAGGTCCATCTCGGCCGCGGCCGCGAAGGCGCTCTCGTCGCGGTTGGCCGCGGCCATGCTGCAGATCACGGTGGTGCCGCGAGGCAGGACCGTGCCGCTGACCTCGATCTCCTCGCTCAGGTAGCGCGGCAGGCCGAAACCGGCGTTGGCGTCGAGGCGCAGCGACTCCTCCACCGCCGTGCGCACCAGCGACGGTTCGGCCAGCAGCCGCTCCCAGCGGCTGCGGTCGGCCAGCAGCATGGAGACCATCTTGCCGATCATGTTCGCGGTGGTCTCGTGCCCGGCGACCAGCAGCCCCATGCCGGTGACCATGATCTGCACGTCGGACAGCCCGCCGCCCTCGGGGCCGCCGACCGCGATCAGCTCGCTCAGCAGGTCCTCGCCCGGCGCGGCGCGCTTGGCGGCGACGTGGCCCGACATGTAGTCGACGAACTCCGCCTGGGCGGCGTCGGTCTCGGCCTTGCCGTAGCGGGTGAGGTTGAGCAGCGTGTCGGACCAGTAGGCGAACCGGTCGCGGTCGGCGGCCGGCACGCCGAGCATGTCGCAGATGACGTACACCGGCAGCGGGAAGCCCAGATCCGCCCTGAGGTCGCCCGGCGCGCCGCGCTCGACCATGTCGTCGACGAGCCGCTCGGCGATCTCCGTCATCGCGGGCCGCAGCGCGGACATGCGCTTGGCGGTGAACCACCTGCCGACCAGGCGCCGCCAGTGCTGGTGCCCCTCGCCTCCGTCGGGGACGATCTGCGCCATCTCGCTGTTGAACACCCCGCCGCCCTCCGCCGAGAGCCGGGCCGCGTCGGGGGCGTTGAGCAGGCGGGTGAAGCGCGGGTCGGCGAGCACCTGCTTGACGTCCGCGTAGCGGGTCAGCAGCGTCGCCCGGTCGCCGCTGGGCAGCCTCACGGAGGCCACCGGGCACGCGCCGCGCAGCTCGGCCCACTCCGGCGGCGGCTCCAGCGCCGAGTCGCTGGGGATCGGGTAGTCCAGGATCTGCTCGTTGACGGTCATCGGTTACCTCCGGCGGCGCCCCGGCCCGCACGTGCCCGCATACGTCGTGCTCCCTTCGGTGGTCACACCCTGCCTGGAAGCCTACACATGTAGGAAATCCTGCACCTGTAGTTCGAAGGTAAACTGCGGGGCGTGGTCACGAGCAGAGGCGGCGCCCCCGCGGGGGACCGGAGGGTGCGCCGCACCCGCGCGGCCCTGGCGGGCGCGCTGATCCGGCTCGTCGCCGAGCGGGACCTGTCCAGGATCAGCGTCGCCGACGTCGCCGAGCGCGCCGGAGTGAGCCGCTCGACCTTCTACGACCACTACCGGGACGTCCACGAGCTGGCCGAGGCCGCCTGCACCGCGATGATCGACGAGCTGATCGGGTCCCTGCCCTCTCCCGGCCCCGGCTCGGCGGACCCGGCCAGGGACGCGGCCCGGTCGCTGGAGGCGTTCTTCGCCAGCCTCGCCGAGCACGCCGGTCTCTACCGGGCCCTGCTGGGGCCGCAGGGCAGCGCGCGGCTCGCCGACCACATCCGCCGCCGCGTCACCGAGGGCGTCTACGACCGCGTGCGCCGGGCCTCGGGCGACCTCGGCGACCTCGGCGGCCTCCCAGAGCGCGCCGGCCCGCCGCAGGGTGTCCCGTACGGCACGCCGCACGACGTCCCCGCGGCGTTCACCGCCGGAGCGCTCATCGGCGTGGCCTCGGACTGGCTCCAGCGCGGCTGCCCGTGCTCACCGGCCGAGATGGCCGCCCTGACCTGGCCGCTCCTCGGCGCGCTCTACCGCGTCGACGCCGGCGCGCCCGCCTGAATCCGTCCCACCGGCACGCCTGGACGGGTTCCCTGAGGGCAGAGGACCCCGGACGGCCCGGGCGGAGGACCCGGCCGGACGGACGGCCGACGACGGCGCGGGGAGGACGGGCATGGCCGGGCTGCTGGCGATCTGCAACCGGGGGGCGGGCGGCGCGCAGGAGGAGGCCGTCGAGGCGGCGCTCGGCACGCTGTGCGAGGGCGCCGACGTGGCCGAGGTGAGCAGCACGGGCGCCGACCGGGGGGACGGGGCCGAGGAGCCGGACCGGCGGCTGGACCGGGCGCTGGACGCCTGCCCCGGCCGCGACGTGGTCGTGCTCGGCGGCGACGGCTCGCTCCACGTGGTCGTCGCCGCGCTGCACCGCCGCGGCGAGCTCGGCGAGCGCGCGGTGGGCCTCGTCCCGCTGGGCACCGGCAACGACTTCGCCCGCGCCCTCGGCCTCCCGCTCGACCCGGAGCGGGCCGCCCGCGTGGTGCTGGCCGGGCACCGCAGGCCGATGGACCTGCTGGTGGACGACGACGGCGGGATCGTGGTCAACGCCGTCCACCTCGGCGCCGGCGCGGAGGCCTCGGAGCGGGCCGCGCCGCTCAAACCGCTGCTGGGACGGCTGGCCTACCCGCTGGGCGGGCTGCTCGCGGGGGTGCGCAGCCGCGGCTGGCGGCTGCGGGTGACGGTGGACGGGCGGCCGCTGGCCCGCGGTCGCCGGGTCCTCATGGCGGCCGTCGGCAACGGCGTCACGATCGGCGGCGGCACGCCGCTGACCCCGCGCGCCCGGCCGGACGACGGCATGGTGGACGTCGTGGTCGCCGCGACGACCGGGCCGCTGGCCAGGGCCGCCTACGCCCTGCGCCTGCGCCGGGGGACCCACCTCGGCCTGCGCGAGGTGGTCATGGACCGGGGCCGCGAGGTGACGGTCTCGGGCGGCCCCGTCCCGGTGAACGCCGACGGCGAGCTGACGGGTCCCGTCACCCGCCGCAGCTGGACGGTCCTCCCCGCGGCCTGGCAGGTATTCGCCGAGCCGGGCGGGCAGGTCGCGCAGGCCGGGGCCGCCGACCGGCGGCCCGACCGGCGGAGCGGAGAGGCGCCGGTCCCGGAGGCCGCCGGTCGTCGTCAGGGGCGCGATGCCTGACGTGTCCTCGGCCGGGCCGCGAGGTGGCGGGCCGGGCGGCGGTACTCGCCGCGGCTCGTCGCGCCCACGGCCGACTTCGGTGAACAGCCGTCGTCTACTTTCGGGGGACGGATCCGGCGCTGCGCGTCTCCTAGTGTTCTGTGCATGCTCACGACATCCCTCGCGCCGGCCGCCCCCGTACCGCCGGCCGGAGCCCGGGCGGCGCGGCCGTCCCCGCAGCCGGACCTCCCCGGCCCGACGCACCGGGGAACCGCATGCCCATGACCCGGCGAACGGAGAACCGCCGCCGGAGCCGCCGGTGGTGGATCGTGGCCGCCGCCGCTGCGCTCCTGGCCGCCGCCGTGGCGCTGACGGCGGTCGTCTTCCCGTCCGTCGCCGCCACCGTCTGCCCCGGCTGCTACGGCCTGGAGCGGCTCCGGCCCGGCGTGTACGCCGAGCCCGGCCTCTCCCAGCCCCGGAGGCGGCAGGTGATCGAGGTCGTCGAGCGGGCGGACGAGCGGGTGCGTGACTTCTTCGGGGGGCGGAAGAGCTCCCCGGACGTCCTCGTGTGCCTGTCGGACGAGTGCTACCGCAGGATCGGCGGCGGCCGCGAACGCGGCATCGCCGTGCTCAACCGGTCGGTGATGCTGTCTCCGCGCGGCGTCGATCCCGTGATCGCCTCGCACGAGCTGACCCACGTGGAGCTCCACGCCCGCCTCGGCGGCGCGGAGGTGCCGCAGTGGTTCGACGAGGGCCTCGCCGTCCTGGTGAGCGACGATCCCCGCCACCTCGCCCCGGCCGGCGACCGCTGCCTGGTCGTCCCCCGCGGCCCCCTGCCGGCCACCCTCGGCGACTGGCTGCGCGCGGCGTCGGCCGATCCCCGGGTGTACGCCGAGGCCGCCTGCCAGGTGAGCCGCATGGCGGGGGCGGGCGGCGGGAAGGAGGCCCTGCGGGCCCTCGTCGGACGGCTGTCGGCGGGACAGCCCTTCCCGGACGTCCGGTGGGGGGCCGCCCCGGCCGGCGGGTCCCGCGCATGAGCGTCTCCGCGTCCGGCGCACCGGCCGGGGCGTTCCCCTAGGAGGTCCGCCCCGTCCCCGGAGGCTCCGGCGCGGCCTCCTCCTCCGCCGCCTCCGCCAGGCGGGTGCGGAGCCGCTCGCGGATCTCGTCGGGGGTGTAGGAGCGGCGCCGCCGCTCCGCCCGGGCGACCACCACCCCGGTCGCCGCGACGCCCGCGATTCCGGCCAGGCCGAGTACCTTCCACCAGCGCATGTCTTTAGGGTAGGGGAATGTCCGTTACGAGCATCAGCCTCGACGAGGCGGTCGACCTGACCCGGACCGGCGACGTGTGGGTGTTCCGCGGGCGCTCGGTGCCGGACCGCGCCATCCAGACGGTGACCAACAGCCCGGTCAACCACGTCGGCATGTCCGTGGTCATCGAGGACATGCCCCCGCTGATGTGGCACGCCGAGCTCGGCCGGTCCCTGCCCGACCTGTGGTCGGGCACCCACCAGCGCGGCGTGCAGCTGCACGACCTGCGCGACGCCGTGCGGGTCTGGGCCACCCGGTACGGCCAGCGGGCCTGGCTGCGCCAGCTCCAGCCGGAGGTCACGTCCGCGATGGAGGACGCCGTCCTGCGCACCGTCGCCCGCCTCGACGGCACGCCGTTCCCCTCCACGGCCCGGCTCGCCGGGCGGTGGGCACGCGGGCGGCTGCCCAGGATCCTGAAGCGGGGCGGCGGGCAGAGCGCGCTGGAGAGCGCCTACTGCGCGGAGGTCGTGGCCGTCACCTACGAGGCGATGGGGCTGCTGCCGGGCGGGCGCCGTCCCAACTGGTACGACCCGGGCCGGTTCTGGAGCGGCGACGACCTGGAGCTGTGCGAGGGCTTCCGCCTCGGCGGGGAGATCACCGTCAAGACCGGGTGAGCTCCGCGCCCGGCAGCCGCCCCCGCCGGCCGGGCGCGGGCACCGTACGGCGGGGGGACCGGGCGCCGCGGACCGGTGCGCTCAGCGGCGGGGGCCCGGCTGCCGGTCGTGCGGCTCCGGCAGGACGAACGCCGCCCACACGGCTTTGCCGCCCTTCTCCAGCGGGGACCACCCCCACATGTGGCTGACCCCGCGGACGATCTGCAGCCCGCGGCCGCTCTCCGCCTCGTCGTCGAAGTCCCGCAGGAAGGGGGCCTCGTCGCAGGGGTCGGTGACCGCGCACAGCACCGAGTGCTCGGTGCTGCACAGCACGACCCGCGCGTGCCGGCGGGAGACCGGCGGATAGGGGAGGGCGGCGTTCCGGACGCCGTGGCGCAGGGCGTTGGTCACCAGCTCGGAGACGGTCAGGGTGACGTCGTCGACCAGGGGGGCGAGCCCCCAGGCGTGCAGGGACGCGGTGGTGAAGTCGCGGGCGGTCCGAACGGCGCAGGGGTCGTCGCGCAGGCTCCGCACCGCCATCTGGAGCTGCTCGAGGTGGCTGCGGCCGCCGGACCACGGCGGCAGGCCGCTCGGCGGGAGCAGGTGGTCGAGCATCGACAGCCAGCGCTCCCAACCGCCGATCTCTGCCCGGACGGAAGCGACGTCGTGCCGTGGATAACCAGTCATCAGCGACCTTGGGGGAGAGGCGGCGATCGCATAACGGGGTGTCTCATGATTCATCTTCCATGTGACGATGTGCAAGTGCAAGTACGGATGCATGTGCATATGCACACGTCTATGCTGATCAAAATGTTCCCCTGCCTGATTCGGTGAGAGGCGAGGATGGATCAGCTGCGTAACGGCATGCCCGCGGCCCTGCTGGGGAGGGCGGACTGGCGCAAGAGCCGCTTCAGCAACCCCAGCGGCAACTGCGTCGAGCTGGCCCGGCTGCCGGGAGGCGAGGTGGCCGTGCGGAACTCCCGCGATCCCGAGGGGCCGGTCCTGGTCTACACCCGGGGAGAGGTCGAGGCCTTCGTCCGGGGGGTGAAGGACGGGGAGTTCGACGACCTGATCGACTGAGGTCGTTGAAGATTGAAACGTCGTCTGGCCGGAAACGCTCCCCGGGAGTACCGTGAAGGCCGCGCCGGCCGCGGGCGCGCAACCAGCACTCCAGGGCATGAAGGATCGCCGATGACCAGAGCCGACGCCCATCGTGAGCCGGTCGAGCCCATCCCCCTGGACCGGTCCAGGGGGAGTTCGACGGTGCTGCGGATCGTGCTCGGCGCGCAGCTGCGCCGCCTGCGCGAGGCGCGCCACATCACCCTGGAGCGGGCCGGCCACACGATCCGGGCCTCCCACTCGAAGGTCAGCCGCATGGAGCTCGGCCGGGTGAGCTTCCGCCTGCGCGACGTGGCCGACCTGCTCACCCTGTACGGCGTGACGGACGAGGCGGAGCGCGCGTCGCTGCTGGGGCTCGTCGAGCGGGCCAACCAGCCCGGGTGGTGGCACAACTACAGCGACGTGCTGCCGAGCTGGTTCGAGACCTACGTGGGCCTGGAGGAGTCCGCCTCCGTCATCCGCAACTACGAGGTCCAGTTCGTCCCCGGCCTGCTGCAGAGCGAGGACTACGCGCGGGCCGTCGTCCGCCTCGGCTTCCCGGACGCCCCCGAGCAGGAGGTGGCCCGGCGGGTGCGGCTGCGCATGGCGCGCCAGCGGCTGCTGCACGCGCCCGATCCCGTCCACCTGTGGGCGGTGCTGGACGAGGCGGTGCTGCGCCGCCCGCTGGGCGGGCCCGAGGTGATGCGCGGCCAGATCGACCGCATCCTGAGGGCGGTCGAGCTGCCCAACGTGACCGTCCAGATCGCTCCGTTCAGCATCGGCGGCCACGCCGCGGCCGGCGGCCCCTTCAGCCTGCTGCGCTTCGCCCAGCCGGACCTGCCCGACATCGTCTACCTGGAGCAGCTGACCAGCGCGGTCTACCTGGAGAAGCGCGAGGAGGTGGAGCGCTACCTGGAGGTGATGGAGCGCCTGTGCCTGGCGGCCGAGCCCGCCTCCGAGACCCCGGCGATCCTCACCCGTATCCGTGACGAGCTGTAGCCCTCCGCGCCTCGCGGCGGGGCCCTGTTCCCGGCCGGGCTGAGGGCGGCCGTCGGGGCCTCGCCGATGACCCTGGGCGGACTGCTCAAGCACATGGCCTACGTCGAGGACCACTGGTCCTCCCGGCGGCTGCACGGGCGGGAATCGAGGAGTACGCCCGCCACAACGGCCACGCCGACCTTCTGAGGGAGGCGGTGGACGGGCTCACCGGGGAGCAGCCGTCCGGCTCCTCCGTGCGGACAGTGAGATCTACGTTGTAAAGGCGGGCGGTCGTCCGGCACCTGCGACGTGCGCCCGCGCCGCGCCGACCGCGGACGGTCGGCCCTCCGCCGGACGAGGCGGGTGGCCGGCCGCCGCGGCCGTGACCGGTCAGGGCGGGCGGTGGGGGGAGATACCGGCCCTTCCGGGCGACGATGCAGGGCGCGCGGGCCAACGACCTGCCGGCGGTCTCGTTCACCGAGCGGCACGCGGGCGGCCGGACCCGCTACGTCCTCTACGACCCCGGGTTCGTCGCGACCGGGATGACGCGGTCGCCCCGGCAGCCCCTGCGCGCCCTGGTCGGGGAGGCCGCGCCGCGCTGACCGCGCTCCCGAGGGGAGGGTCAGGCGCGGCGGCGCAGGGCCCGCGCGGCGGGCAGGACCCGCTCCGGGTCCTCGCCGTCGACCAGCAGGCGGCGCACCAGGACGGCGATCTCGCCCATGTCCTGCGGGCCGAGACTGCGGCGGACCACCTCCTGGGTGCCGATGCGCAGCGCCCGCATGGGCTCGCCCGGCGCCTGGCCGGGCAGGCCGATGCCGCTGAGGAAGACGCCTCCGGCGGCCAGCCGCCGGGCCGCCTCGGCCGGGCCGCCGAACGCGGCGGCGTCCACCGCGACGTGGTGGGAGGCGGTCCAGCCCCGGTCGGCCGCGACGACGGGCAGGCCCTCGCCCGCCAGCGCCTCGGCCAGCGCGGCGGCGGCCGCGATGCAGCGGTCGGCGTAGGCGGGGCCGCCGGCGGCCAGCTCGGCGGCGGTGACGGCCAGCGGCGCGAGCCGGGAGGCGTCGTAGTTGGCGGTCAGGCCGGGGTAGGCGGCCTCCGAGATCCGGCGGGCCCGCTCCTCGTCCCGGGTGACCACGGCCGCGCCGGGCGGGCCGCCGAAGGACTTGTAGGTGGACATCGTCAGCACGTGCGCGCCCTCGTCCAGCGGCCGCTGGAACCGGCCGCCCGCGATCAGCCCGGCCACGTGGGAGGCGTCGTAGACCAGCAGGGCGCCGACCTCGTCGCAGGCCGCGCGGATCCGGGCGACGTCGTGCGGGAACAGCATCAGGCTCGCCCCGACCACCACCAGCACGGGCCGGTGACCGCGCAGGAACGCCGGGAGCGCGCCGTGGTCCACGTCGAGGCGGACCGCGTCGTAGGGCAGGTCCACCACGTTCAGGCCCCGGATCCCGGCCGCGCCCTGCGCGTGGTGGCTGGCGTGGCCGCCCGCGGCCTCCGGCAGCACCGCGATCGTGTCGCCCGGCCGGGTGAAGGCGGCGTAGCAGGCGAGGTTGGCCAGGGTCGCGCTCTGCAGCCTGACCTCGGCGAAACCGCCGCCCATCAGCGCCGCGACCTGGAGCGGCGCGAGCACCTCCAGCACGTCCAGCTCCTCCAGGCCGGTCTGGAACTTCTCGCCGGGCCAGCCCATCGACGGCCGGCTCGCCAGGGCCACCTCGTGGGCCGCCCGGGCCCGCGCGCTCATCGTGTTCGTGCCCGCGTACAGGACGACGCCCTCCTCGTCGAGGCGGCGCAGGTGCCCGGACAGCGCCTCGCCGACGGTCTCGACGACCCCGTCGGCGTCCAGCCCGGCCAGCGCCGCCTCCAGCTCGGCCAGGCGCCGCCGCGCGCGGGGCGGGGCCCAGGGGGCGATCCGGCCGCGCTCGCGCTCGTCCACGCCGTCTTCCTTCACGGACGTCTCCCTTCACAGGCGGGCGGCCGGTCGGGGCGGCCGGCCGCCGGCGGATGAGCGTGACGTTAGCGCCTGATGGCACCCGGAGGTGAGAACCCTCTCTCGTCCAGTGGAAAGCGGTATATCAATGGATCATCCGGGCACAGTTCCCGCCGTGCGGCAGCTGATCGGTGAGATCGTGACGATCACGATCGTGCTCGGCCTCGCCGGGCTGGCGGTGCTCGTCGTCTCCGTCGTCACCCTCGCCGTGCTCGGGGTGCTGGCCCTGGTCACCGGCAGGGAGCAGGATGGGACCCAGACTTTCGGGAGGTAGGCGATGCGGCAGCTCAGCGCGGTCGACACGCAGTTTCTGAACTTCGAGTCCGACACGACCGTCGCGAACATCGCCGGTCTGGCGATCCTGGACGGCGTGCTGACCCGGGGAGACCTGCTCTCCCTGCTGGCGAGCCGGCTCCACCTGGCCGCGCCGCTGCGCGAACGGCTGGCCTTCGTCCCGTTCGGGCTGGACCACCCGTACTGGGTGGAGGAGCCCCGGGTGGACCTGGACTACCACGTGCGCGAGCTCGCCCTGGCCCCGCCCGGCAGCGACGAGCAGCTCGGCGAGCAGGTGGCCCGGCTGCACGCCCGCCGCCTGGACCGGCGCCGCCCGCTGTGGGAGATGTACCTGATCCACGGCCTGGCCGGTGACCGGATGGCCCTGTACACCAAGGTCCACCACGCCGCGGTCGACGGCGTCACCGGTGCCGACGTGCTGGCCGCGCTGCTCGACATCTCACCCGAGCCCGCCTCGCCCCCGCCGCCCGTCCCGGACCGGCTGCCGGAGCGGATCAGCACGGCGGAGATGCTCGCCAAGGGGGTGGCCAAGACCGTCGCCAACCCGGCGAACGCCGTCCGGTTCCTGGTGGACGCCGTCCCGCACCTGGACGAGATCCCGGTCGTCTCCCAGCTGCCCGGCGCCGGCCTCGTCTCGCGGGTCACCCGCGACCTGGAGAGCCGGCTGACCAGGAACGACCCCGGGCCCGAGCTGCCCCGGATGGTGCCTCCCCGCACCCCCTTCAGCGGCCGGATCAGCGCCCACCGCAGGTTCGCGTTCACCGAGCTGCCGCTGGAGGAGGTCAAGCGGGTCAAGAACGCCTTCGGCGTCACGGTCAACGACGTGGTGATGACCCTGTGCGCCGGGGCGCTGCGGCAGTGGCTGCTCAAGCACGACGCGCTGCCCGACCGGCCGCTCGTCGCCGGGGTCCCGTTCTCCCTGCGCGCGGCGGGCAACCAGAGCGCCGGCAACCAGGTCACCCTCATGATCACGCAGCTGGCCACGCAGATCGCCGATCCGGTGGAGCGCCTGGAGGCCGTGCGGGACGCCATGCGGCGGATCAAGAGCCGCTCCGCGCTCGCCCCCGCCCCCTGGCTCCAGCAGATCAGCGACATGATGCCCTCGGCCCTGACCGGGCTGGCCGCCCGGGCGGCCTTCGAGCTGTTCGCCGGGGCCGCAGGGCCGATCAACCTGCTGGTCTCCAACGTCCCGGGCCCGCAGATCCCCCTGTACGTCTGCGGCGCCCGGCTGCTGGCCTACCACCCCGTCTCGGTGATCACCGACATGAGCGGCGGCCTGAACATCACGGTCTTCTCCTACGACGGCTCCCTGGACGTCGGCGTGATCGCCTGCCGGGAGATGGTGCCCGACGTGTGGACGATCACCGAGTATCTCCGCGCCGCCCTATCGGAGCTGGTGCTCATCGTCGAGCACCAGTGACGCGCCGGGGGCGTCGTCGTCGAAGTGCAGCGCCTTCTCCAGGCAGACGATCGTGCCCTTCTCCTGCCGCCGGACGAAGTGGATGTCGTCCGCCAGCGCCCGCATGATCTGCAGGCCGCGGCCGGACTCGGCGGTGGGGGAGGCGTGGCGCGCCTGGGGGAACTCGAAGCCGCCGCCGGCGTCCACCACCTTGATCACGCAGCGGCCGCGGGAGAGCTCGGTGCGTACCACGTAGTCGTCGCTCTCGACGGCGTGCCGGATCACGTTGGAGCACGCCTCGGAGAGCATGAGCTGGATGTCGTCGCGGATCTGCGCCTTGACGCCCAGCGCGGTGAGCGACGAGTCCAGCATCTGCCTGATGACCGGGACGCTCGCGGCGTCACGCGGCAGGCGCAGCGCGATGGTGGCTTCCACGGTTCTCCCCTTCCCCTTCCCCCGGCGGCCCTGCCGACCCCCTGCCCCGGGGGACGCCGCCTAATCGGGTACGGCGGGGCGGGGCGGCCCCGCCGTACCCGGAGCCGGCGGGCCGGCCGCCTCAGGCCGAGAAGGCGTCCACGGCGGCCTCGCAGAACGCCTTGAGGTCGTCGGGCTTGCGGCTGGTGACCAGGACGTTGGGGCCGCCGTCGCAGACCACGACCTCGCGGTCCGTCCACATCGCCCCGGCGTTGCGCAGGTCGGTCTGGAGGCTCGGCCACGAGGTGACCGCCCGGCCGCCCACCACGTCGGCCTCGATGAGCGTCCAGGGCGCGTGGCAGATCGCCGCGACGGGCTTGCCCGCGTCGAAGAACGCCTTGACGAACCGCACGGCGCCGGGCACGGTCCGCAGGAAGTCGGGGTTGGCGACGCCGCCGGGCAGGACCAGCCCGTCGAAGCCGTCCGCCGACACCTCGTCGACCGTGGCGTCCACCGGGAAGGTGTCGGCCCGGTCCAGATGGTTGAACGCCTGGACCTCCCCGCCCTGCGTGGAGACCAGCCGGGGGGTGCCGCCCGCCTGCCGGACGGCCTGCCACGGCTCGGTGAGCTCCACCTGCTCGGTGCCTTCGGGAGCGACGAGGAACGCGATCGTCTTGCCGGTGAGCATGGTCCTCCCCCTGGTGGGATTCAGAGCTGTGCGTGTCAGCGGCACGTCATGCCCCACCCGCCGGGATCTATGCGGTGGAACGGGGGAGGACCCGGCGGGGGCCCGGCGCCCGGCCGGTCCGGCGGACCGGCCGGGCGTGCTCACGGGCGGCGCCCCCCGGCGAGGGCCGCGTCGGCCTCCGCCTGGACCGCGTCCAGGTCGTCGGCGATCTCGGCGCCCGCGACCGCGTCGGGCAGCGCGTCCTCCATCCGCCGCAGCGGCCGGTACCACAGCCCCAGGGCGCCCCAGAACATCAGCAGCGCGCCGCAGACGGCCAGCAGCAGCCCGATGCCGCGCCCCGGCCCCACCCCGACGACGTCGCCGACGACCGTGTCCGCCAGGGCGCCGCCCGGCGCCAGCAGCGGGCCGAAGACGTCGTCGGCCAGGACCGGCGCGGTGAGGAACGCCAGCGGCGTCATCGACACCGCCATCATCTGGTTGGTGGCCAGCACCCGGCCCTGCAGGTCCAGGCCGACCTTGAGCTGGATGAGCGCGAGCCAGTGCGCGTTCAGCACCGTGAGGAACGCCCACGCCACCAGCGAGCCGGCGGCGGCCAGCAGCAGCGAGGGCCGGAGCCCGACCAGCAGGATCCCCGCCCCGAAGCCGATCACGAAGCCGACCATGCCGATCGCGCGCCGCTCGGTGCCGCCCCAGAACACCATGACCAGGGAGCCGAGCACCGCGCCCACGCCCTCCATCGCGGCCACCGTGCCCACGCCCGCGGCGTCGCTGAAGGACAGCACCGCGGGCACCGTGACGGCGACGGCGAGCATGCCCAGGTAGTTCTCCACGACGAAGAACCCGATCATGAGCATCAGCGGGCGGCGCCGGACGAGGAAGCGCCAGCCGCCGACGATGGCCTGGCCGAAGGACTCCTCCAGGCGGTGGAAGAGCCGGTCGGGGAAGCGGACCAGCAGCAGCGTGCCCAGCCCGGCGAGGAACGTCACGACGTTCACGGCCACCACGCCGTGCACCCCGACCGCGGTGATGAGCGCGGCGCCCCCCAGCGGGCCGATGAGCATGCCCAGGCCGGTGCCGAGGTTCGCCAGCGCGTTGGCCTGCATGAGGTACGGCTTGGGCACCAGCTGCGCGACCGCCGCCAGGTAGGCGGGCCGGTGGAAAGCCGTCACGAGCGACAGCAGCCCGGCGATGATCCCGACCTGCCACACCTCCAGCCGCCCCAGCCACAGCAGCAGCACCAGGACGGCGGTGGCCGCGGCGGAGACCCCGTCGCAGACCAGCATGATCGTCCGCCGGTCCATCCGGTCGGCGAGCGCGCCGCCCAGCGGCGCCGCCAGCAGCGACGGCAGCAGGGCGAGCATGGTGACCAGGGAGTAGTCCAGCACCCGGCCGCTCTCCTGGTAGGCCCACACGCCCAGCGCGAAGGAGGTCAGCGCGGCGCCGAGCAGCGACAGGGTCTGCCCGGCCGCGACGGTGTAGAAGCGGCGCAGGTCCCGGCGGGCGCCGCTCCCGGCGACCCCGACCTCCCCGACCGGCTCGGGCAGGTCGCCGCCGGACCAGCGGTCCAGGTGCCCGTCGATCAGCCGGGCCAGGGCCGCGGCCTGGTGCTTGAGGAAGTAGTGGCCCGCCCGGGGGATCGTGGCCAGCTCCACCCGCTCGGCGAACGCCCCCCACTCCCGGTAGCGCTCCTGGTACAGCTCGGTCGCCCGGTCCCGCTCGCCGATCACGCACAGCAGCGGCGCGGCGAGCCTGCGCCCGTCGGCCGCCTCCAGGTGGCCGCTGAACCACGCCTGCGCCTGCTCGACGTCGTGCCGGAGCGCGCGCAGCATGACCTCGGTGTCGCCGAAGTCCTCGTCCAGGGCGCCCAGCATGCGCAGGAAGTCGCGCTGGGTGCGGTCGGAGGCCCACCGGTGGGCGGGGAAGCGCCGGTTCCACCAGGCCGACAGCCGGCCGGGCAGCCGCGCGTCGGGGAAGCTGCCGCCGACGAAGACGCCGGCGACCCGCTTGCCGGCCGCCTCCAGCCGGAGCGCCACCTCGGTCGCGGCGGCCGAGCCGACGCAGTGGCCGTACAGCGCGACGGGACCGGACACGCCGTCCAGCTCGGCCGCGATCCGCTCGGCCAGCTCCGGCAGCGGCAGCATCGCCTCCTCCGGCCGGGCCGGGTCGTGCCCGGGCAGCTCCACGGCCAGCACCGCCGTACCGGGACAGGTGCGGGCCAGCTCGGCGGCGAGCGGCTGGTAGGCGGCGGCCGAGCCTCCGCCGTACGGCAGGCACACGACGGTGCGGCTGGCCGTGCGCGGCCCGGCCAGCCGGTGCAGCAGCCCCGCCTCGGATCCGGCCCCGGCACCGGCGTCGAGGTGGGCGGCGAGCTCGCGGACCGTGGGCCGGGTGAACAGGTCGATCACCCGCAGCGCCGGGTCGATCTCCCGCACCGCCCGCACCGCGCGGAAGGAGTCGCCGCCGAGGGCGAAGAAGTCGTCGTCGGCGCCGACCTCCTCCACCTCCAGCACCCGCGCCCAGACCTCGGCGATCCGCCGCTCGGTCGGGGTGCCCGGCGCGGTCCGCTCCGCGGCGGGCGCCGCCTCGGGGACCGGCAGGCGGGCCCGGTCGACCTTGCCCAGAGGGGTGAGCGGCAGCTCGTCGAGGACGACGATCGCGGGCGGGACCATGTAGTCGGGCAACCGCTCGCGCAGCCCCGCGCGGACCGCGGCCAGGTCCACGGAGGCGGGCGCCACCCAGGCGGCCAGCCGCCGGGAGCGGCCCTCGCCGACCGGCAGCACCGCGGCCTCCCGGACCCCGGGCTGCTCCTGCAGCGCGGCCTTCACCTCGCCCAGCTCCACCCGGAAGCCCCGGATCTTGACCTGGTCGTCGACCCGGCCGAGGAACTCCACGAGCCCGGCGGAGTTGAGCCGGACCCGGTCGCCGGTGCGGTAGCAGCGGCCCGTCCCGGTCACCGGGTCGGGCACGAACCGCTCGGCGGTCAGGTCGGGGCGGTTCAGGTAGCCGCGGGCCAGGCTGGGACTCGACACCCACAGGTCGCCCGGGACCCCGGCGGGCAGCGGGCGGCCCGCGGCGTCGACGATGTGGCACTCGACGCCGGGCAGCGGGCGGCCCAGCGGGACCGACCCGGGCCCCGGCGGCGTGTCCGGCACCCGGCCGCCGAGCACCGAGACCGTCGTCTCCGTCGGCCCGCAGTGGATCTGCACCTCCAGGTCGGGGCGGGCCGCGCGGACGCGCTCGGCCAGCTCCCACGAGGTCGCCTCCCCGGCGAGGATCAGCAGCCGGCGCGGCAGCATCCGGGCCAGGTCGCCGTGGGCGGCCAGCAGCTCCAGGTGGCTGGGCACCATCTTGACCACGTCGACGGGGTGGGCCTCGAGGTAGGCGGCGTACTCCTCGGGGTCGGTGGCGGCCTCCTGGTCCACGAAGTGCACCGCGGCGCCCCGGGTGAGCGCGCCGTACAGGCAGGTCATCACCAGGTCGGAGGCGATCGTGGAGACCACGCCGTAGGAGGCGTAGGCGTCGGGCACCAGCTCGGCCACGCCGTGCAGGTAGTGCAGGGCCGAGCGGTGCTCGATCCCGACGCCCTTGGGGCGTCCGGTGGAGCCCGAGGTGAAGATCACGTGCACGAGGTGGCCGGGGGTGACGCCGGCCTCCACCGGCCCGGCCGGCCCGTCCGGCTCGGCGGCCAGCAGGTCGGGCAGGACCAGCGTGCCGGGGACCCGGCCGGCGTGCTCGCGGTCGGCCAGCACGATCCGCGCGCCGGCCGTCTCCATCATGTAGGCGAGCCGGTCGTCGGGGTAGGCGGGCTCCATCGGCATGTAGGCGCCGCCGGCCCGCAGCACGCCCAGGAGCGCGGGGACCAGCCCGGTGTGCCGGCCGGCCAGCACGCCGACCGGCTCGTCCGGCCGCACCCCGGCCGCGGCCAGGTGGCGGGCCAGCCGGTCCGCCAGCCGGTCCGCCTCGCCGTAGGTGAGCGATCCGGAGGCGTCCACCGCGGCCACCGCCTCCGGCGCCTGGCGGATCCGGTCGCCGATCACCGCGTGCAGCGGCCGGGACAGGTCCATCCGCAGCGCCGGGCCCGCGACCGCGGGACCGGTCACCGGCTCCAGCGGCACGGCCGCCGCCGGCGCGTCCAGGTCAGCGAGCATGCCCTCCAGCAGGTTCAGGTACCAGCCGGTCATGCGCCGCACGGTCGCCTCGTCGAACAGGTCGGTGCGGTAGGTGAGTTCGCCGTCGTAGGTCTCGCCGTCGTTGACGAAGGCCAGGTTCAGGTCGTACTTGGCGGTGCGCGGCGCGGCCTGCACGACCTGGGCGGCCAGGCCGGGGAAGTCCAGCGCCTGCGGGGGGTCGTCCAGGACGTTGAGCAGCGCCTGGAAGATCGGCGTGGTGGCGAGGTTGCGCTCGGGGTGCAGGTGCTCGACGATCCGCTCGAAGGGCACGTCCCGGTGGGTGAGCGCGTCCAGCACGGCGTCCCTGGTGCGGGCCAGCAGCTCGCGGCCGGTCGGCTCGCCGGAGCGGTCGCCGCGCAGCACCAGCGTGTTGACGAAGCAGCCGAGCATGCGCGCGGTGTCCGGGTGGAGCCGGCCCGCCTCCGGCACGCCGACCGGCACGTCGTCGGTGCCGGAGATCCGGCCCAGCAGCTCCTGCCAGGCGGCCAGCAGCACCATGAACGGCGTGCAGCCGGTCAGGGCCGCGGCCTCGCGGACCCGGGCGGTCAGCGCGGGCGCCAGCCGCACCGGGACGCTCGCGCCCGTCCAGTCGGCGACCGACGGCCTGGCCCGGTCCACGGGCAGGTCCAGGACCGGCTCCAGCCCGGCCAGCCGCTCGGTCCACCAGGCCAGGTCGCCCTCCGGCCGCCCGGCCAGCCAGGCCGCGTAGTCGGCGTACTGCACCCGCGGCGGCGCGGGCGGCTCGGCCAGGCCGAGCCGGGCCGCGTACAGGGCGGCCAGCTCGGCCAGGGCCAGGTTCCGCGACCAGGCGTCGAAGGCGATGTGGTGCACGGTCAGCGCCAGGACGTGCTCGTCGCCGCCGGGCAGGCGCAGCAGCAGGGCGCGGGTGGGCGGCTCGGCGTCCAGCGCGAACGGCCGGGCCAGCTCCCGCTGGAGCCGCTCCTCCAGCAGGCCGGGGTCGGCGAGGTCCTCGACCGCGATCGGGACCCGGTCGGCCGCCACCGGGACGGCGCCCGCGTCGGTGACCAGGCTGCGCAGCACCTCGTGCCGGTCGGCGAGGTCCCGTACGGCGCCCAGCAGCGCGCCGGTGTCCAGCGGGCCGCGCAGCCGCAGCGCGGCGGGCACGTTGTAGGCGGCCAGCTCGTCGAGCTGGGCGAGGAACCAGAGCCGGGCCTGGGCGGGGGACAGGGGGGCGGGGCCGCCGGTCGCCGGCCGGGCGGGGATGCCCGGGGCGGCCTGGGCGGCGGCCCGCCGCGCGGCCGACAGCCGGGCCGCCAGGGCGCCGCGGCGCTCGTCGCTGACGGTCACGGGGTCTCCTCCTCCAGCTCGGCCAGGAGCAGGGTCTCCAGCCGGGCGGCGTAGTCGGACAGCGTCCGCGCCTCGAACAGCAGGCGGACGGGGACGGTGAGGCCCACGGCGTCGCTCAGCCGGGCCGTCACCAGGGCGGCGGTCGCGGAGTGGCCGCCGAGGGCGAAGAAGTCGTCGTGCGCGCCGAGGCCGGAGCGGCCCAGCACCGCGGCCCAGACCTCGGCGACCAGCAGCTCGGCCTCGGTGCCCGGCGGCACCGGCGCGGCCTCGCCGGCCGGTTCGGGCAGGGCGGTGCGGTCCACCTTGCCGGAGGCCGTGACGGGCAGGGCGTCCATGACCACCCAGCGGCGCGGCACCATGAAGTCGGGCAGCCGGGAGCCCAGGGCGCGCTCCAGCTCGCGGGTGTCGGTCCCCCGCGGCGCGGCGAGATAGCCGATCAGGTGGTCGCCGCCGTGCACGGTCACGACCGCGTCGGGGACGTGCTCGCGCAGCGCGGCCTCGATCTCGCCCGGCTCGATCCGGTGGCCGCGGACCTTCACCTGCCGGTCCCGGCGGCCCAGGAAGTCGAGCGTGCCGTCGGGCCGCCAGCGCGCCAGGTCGCCGGTGCGGTAGCGGCGCCCGCCCAGCGGGTCGTCGGCGAAGGCCGCGGCGGTCTGCTCCGGCCGGCCCCGGTAGCCCCGGGCCACGCCGGCGCCGCCGATCCACAGCTCGCCGGGCGTCCCGGCGGGCAGCAGGCGGCCCGCCCGGTCGAGCACGTAGGCCCGCTCCCCGGCCAGCGGCGTGCCGATCGGCACCGGGTCGCCGACCGGCGCGGTGACGCGGGCCATGGTGGAGTAGATCGTGGTCTCGGTGGGGCCGTAGGCGTTCCACAGTTCGCCGACCCGCTCCAGCAGGTCGGCGGCGAGGGCGGCGTCGAGCACCTCGCCGATGCTGACCACGCGCACGTCCCCGCCGCGCCAGCCGGAGGCGACCAGCATGCGCAGCGTCGTCGGGGTCGCGGTCATCAGCGTGACGCCCGCCTCCTCGATCCGCCGGGCGACGGCCCGCCCGTCGAGCGCGTCGTCGCGGCCCAGCAGCTCCAGCCGCATGCCGTGGCAGAGGCTCACCCACAGGTCGAAGCCGAACACGTCGAACGAGAACGGCGTCAGCCCGAGCATCACGTCGCCGGGCCGCAGGCCCGGGGCGATCCGCATCGAGGCGGTGAACGCCGCGAGGTTGGCGTGGGTGACCTCCACGCCCTTGGGCGCGCCGGTGGAGCCGGAGGTGTAGAGCACGTAGGCGAGGTCGCCGGGGTCCACGCGCGGCGGGTCGCCGGGGTCCGCCCCGTCCGGCCCGGGCAGGCCGACGACGGCGCAGCCCAGCTGCCCGGCCACCGCCAGCCCCTCGCCCGCCGCGACGACCAGCTTGGCGCCGGAGTCGTCGACGTAGTGGCGGAGCCGCTGGACCGGGTGCCCGGGGTCGAGCGGGACGTAGGCGGCGCCGGCGAGCAGCACGCCCAGCAGCGCCGCGGGCAGGTACCGGTCGCGGGGCAGGCACACGCCCACGCAGGCGCCCGCGGCGGCCGGGCCGAGCGCCGCGGCGACCCGCCGCGCCCGGTCGGCCAGCTCGCCGTAGGTGAGGACGCCGCCGCCGTCGGCCACCGCGACCTCGTGCGGGCGCCGGGCGGCCTGCTCCAGCACCGCCTCCACCACGGTCCGCGGCCTGTCGGCGGGCAGCGGCGCGCCGGTCCCCGCGGCCAGCAGCGCGGCCCGCTCCTCGGGACCGACCACCTCGAAGGCGGACAGCGGCCGGTCGGGGTGGGCCAGCGCGTCGGACAGCAGCCGGACCAGGCGGTCGGTGAGGGCCTCGGCCCCCGCCCGGTCCAGGTGCTCCAGGTCGTACTCGACCTGGAGCTCGGGCCCGGCCGCGGTGTCGTTGACGTAGACGATCAGCGGGGCCTGGGCGCTGCCCGCGTCCAGCTCGCCGATCAGGTCCACGCCCACGCCGCCGCGCTCCAGCGAGACGGGCACCTCCGCGGGCTGGAGGGAGAGCGTGACGGGCGTCAGCACCGCGCCGGGCGGGCGCTCCACACCCGCGGCCTCGGCCCGCTCCCGCGGCGGGAGCGCGCGGTGGTCCATCGCGCGGGCGGTCACGGCGCCCGCGTGCCGTACGGCCGCGCGCAGCGACAGCTCGTCGTCCAGGCGGAGCCGTACCGGCAGCACGTCGACCAGCAGGCCGACCACGTCCTCCAGGCCGGGGGCGGCGCGGTCGGCCACGGCGGCGCCGACGACGACGTCGCGCCGGTCGGTCAGCCCGGCGACCAGCATGCCGAGCACGGTCAGGTGGACCGCGAAGGGGGTGGCCCCGCACTCGGCGGCGAGCTCGCCGACCCGCGCGGCCGTCGCCGGGTCGAGGGGGCGCACCAGGCGCTCGCCGCGCAGCCGGCTGGGCCGCCCCTCGGGGTGGGGCAGCAGCTCGTACGGCGGGACCGCTCCGGCGAGCTCCCCGGCCCAGAAGGCCCGCAGCGCCTCGGTGTCCGGCGCGGCCGCCTGCTCGCGCAGCGCGACGTCGCCGATCTGGAGCGGCTCCGGCGGGGAGGCGTCGCCGGAGCGGGCGAGCCCGTCGAGGAGCTCCCGCATGACGATCCCCAGCGACCAGCCGTCGAAGGCGGTGTGGTCGGTCAGGAGCACCAGTTCGGCGCTGTCCGGCCCCGACCACAGCAGGGTGGCCCGCAGCAGCGGCGTCTCCCGGGAGATGTCGAAGTCGTGGGCGACCGCGGCCCGGCGCAGCTCGTCGGCCTCCCGCTCCGAGGCCGGGCGGTGCTCGGCCAGCGGCACCGGCGCCGGCGGCCGGACCTCGGCGGTCGCGCCGTCCACGACGACGGTGCGCAGCGCCTCGTGGCGGCGGACCAGCGCGTCCAGCGCGGCCCGCACCGGCTCCGCGGAGGTCGGGCCGCGCAGCCCGAGCCGGAAGGCGATGGCGGTGGCGCCGGGGTTCTGGCTGACCTCGCGCAGCAGGCGCATGCCGCGCTGGGTCTCCGTCAGCGGGTAGGAGGTCCGCCCGGCGTGGCGGACCAGCGGTGCGGCGGCGGCCGGGGCGGCCTGGGCGACGTACGCCGCCAGCTCGGCGACCGTGGGCCGGGACAGGAAGGCCGTCAGGGGGACGTGGACCCCGAACTCCCGCTCGATCCTGGCGCAGATCCTGGCGGCGGCCAGGGAGTGCCCGCCCAGGTCGAGGAAGTGGTCGTGGACGCCGACCCGTGCGGCGCCGAGCACCTCGGCGGTGACGGCGGCCAGGCGCCGCTCGGTCTCGTCGCGGGGGGCGGTGTGCCCGGCGGTCTTCCCCGCCGTGTCCCCGCCGGTGCCGCCGGAGGTGTCCCCTGCGGTGTCCCCGGTGGCGTCCTGGGAGAACGCCACCGCGGGCAGCCGGGAGCGGTCCGCCTTCCCCGTGGGGCCCACGGGGATGGCGTCGAGGAACACGATCCTGGCCGGGATCATGTAGTCGGGCAGCCACTCGCGCAGCCAGGACCGCAGCCGCTCGTCGTCGAGGCCCGGACCGGCCGGTTCGACGTAGGCGACCAGCCGCCGGGTGCCCTCCTCGTCGGCCGGGGCGAGCACGACCGCGTGGTTCACCAGCGGGTGGCGGGCCAGCCTGCCCTGGACCTCGCCCAGCTCGACGCGGAAGCCCGCGACCTTGACCTGGTCGTCGATCCGCCCCTCGTAGAAGTGGACGCCGTCCTGGCGGCGGACCAGGTCGCCGGTGCGGTAGTGGCGGACGCCGGCGGCGTCGGTCACGAACCGCTCGTCGGTCAGCTCGGGCCGGTTCAGGTAGCCCCGGCCGACCAGCGGGCCGGCCACCCACAGCTCGCCGAGCTCGCCGTCGCCGAGCTCGCGGCCCTCGGCGTCGCGCACCGACAGCTCCGACCAGGCGTACGGCGTGCCGATCGGCGGCTCGCCCGCCTCGTCCCGGGAGATCTCGTGGGCGCAGCAGTGCACGGTGCACTCGGTCGGCCCGTACAGGTTCACCATGCGCCGCACGCCGGGGTTGGCGAAGACCCGGTCGGCCAGCGCCCGGCTCACCGGCTCGCCGCTGGACAGCACCGTGCGCACACCCTCCGGCAGCGGCTCCCGCAGCAGCGCGGTCAGCGCCGAGGCCGCCGCGCTGATCATCGTGACCTCGTCCCGGGCGGGCAGGGTGTGCAGCGCGAGGGGGTTCTCGGCCATGATCACCGTGCCGCCCACCAGCAGGGGCAGGTAGAGCTGGGGCACGGAGGGGTCGAAGCAGACCGAGGTCGAGGCGAGGAAGCCGGACAGCTCCTCGGCGGTGAAATGGCCGGAGTCCCAGCGCAGCAGCGTCATCACGTTGCGGTGCTCGATCACGACGCCCTTGGGGCGGCCGGTCGAGCCGGAGGTGTACATGACGTAGGCCAGGTCGGACGGGTCGACCGGCACGCCGGGGTCGTCGCACGGGCGCTCGTCGAGCCCGTCCACCAGGACGAGGCCGCGCTGCGGCAGCCGCCCGGCCAGCGCCGCGGAGGTCACCGTGTGCGAGACCCCGGCGTCCCCGGTGATGAACTCCAGGCGGTCGGCGGGGAAGGCGGGGTCCAGCGGCACGTAGGCGGCACCGGTCTTCCAGACGCCCAGGAGCGCCGCGATCAGGCTCTCGTCGCGGTTCAGGCACACGCCGACGGTCGAGCCCCGCCCCACCCCCAGGGAGAGGAGCTCATGGGCGATCCGGTTGGCCCGGGCGTTGAGGTCGGTGTAGGCGGTGCGGAGCGTTCCAGCGATGACCGCCGTGTGGTGAGGGGTCCGTCGCACCTGCTCCTCGAAGGCCTTATGGACCGGTTCGAGCAGCGCAAGGTTGCCAGCCACCCTTGGTCTCCTCTTGTGTACGGGAAAGGGCGTACGGGTTGTACGCGGGCAAGGCTGGCAAAACACGCGCGAACCGGATAGGGCAAAAGATCCTTCTGTTACCTGAACGATACTGAGTATGACTAATTAGCTTTGCGTAACATTTCGGACACACTGCGGGGTGGTGGCTCCACGCGGGCCCGGCGGGTTCCGGCCGCCTCCGGTGGTCGCGCCGCTCCGGCCGGACGCGCAGGGCTACCGTGAGGACGGCTCGGTGACGAGCCCGCCCTCGTAGGCGGCGATGACGAGCTGGGCCCGGTCCCGGGCGTGCAGTTTGGCCAGGAGACGGCCGATGTGGGTCTTGACCGTGCCGACGGTGAGGTGGAGGTGTCCGGCGATCTCGGAGTTGGACATCCCCTTGCCGATGAGGGCGAGCACCTCGCGTTCGCGCGGAGTGATGCCGTCGAGGTCGCGCACCACCGGGACGGGGCGGGGGCCCTGCAGGAACTCGGTGATGAGCCGGCGGGTCACGCTGGGTGCGAGCAGCGCCTCGCCGGCGGCGACGACCTGGATGGCGGTCAGGAGTTCGGTCGCGGTGGCGCTCTTGAGGAGGAAGCCGCTCGCGCCCGCCCGCAGCGACGCGTAGACGTACTCGTCCAGATCGAACGTGGTGAGGATCAGCACGCGGACGTCGGCGCCGTCCGGGGCGGCGCAGATGCGCCGGGTCGCCTCGATGCCGTCCATGTCCGGCATGCGCACGTCCATGAGGACGACGTCGGGCCGGTGCCGGCGGGCCAGGAGCACGGCTTCGGTGCCGGTGCCCGCCTCGCCCACGACGGCCATCCCCGGCGTGGCGTCGATGAGGAGCTTGAAGCTGTCGCGGATCAGCACCTGGTCCTCGGCGAGCAGGACGCGCACGGGCTGGGACGGCTGGTGCGGATCGGTGCCGGCGGTCATGCCGTGATCCTGTCCGGGGCGTAGGGCAGTCGAGCCGACACCTGGAATCCTCCTTCGGGCCGGGGCCCCGCACTGAACGTTCCTCTGTACATCCTGACCCGTTCCCGCATGCCGATCAGGCCGTGGCCGCCCCGGACGGCACGGTCCGCCCGGGGCGGCCGGCCGTGGCGGGGCCCGTCGTCGACGACCTCGATCACCGCCTCCCGCCCGTCGACGTCCACGGTGACCGAGCAGCGGGTGGGCCCCACGTGGGTGACGACGTTGGTCAGGGCCTGCTGCACGATCCGGTACACCGACACCGCGACCGCGGCGGGCAGCGCGGCCCCTTCGCGGACGGTCAGGTCCACCTCGACCCCGGCCGAGCGGGCGTGGGCGGCCAGCTCGGGCAGGTCCGCCATGCCCGGCGCGGGCAGCTCGGCCTGCTGGGGCTCGCCGTCGGCGCGCAGCAGGTCGAGCACCCGGTGGATCTCGACGAGCGTGCTCCGGCTGGTCTGCTCGATGACGGCCAGCGCGGCGCGGGCCTCCTGCGGGCGGGCCTCGGCGACGTGGTTGGCGACGGTGGCCTTGACGGCGATCAGACTCATGCTGTGGCCGATGACGTCGTGCAGCTCCCGGGCGATGCGCCGGCGTTCGTCGGTCACCGCGGCGTCGGCGAGGTGGCGGACGAGGCGGGCGGTGGTCTCCCGTTTCCAGCGCACGACCGCCCCGGCGGTCCACGAGACCGTCAGCAGGACGGTGATCGTGCCGATCTCGATCGGCCAGGCCGGCGGTATCTCGCTGGGCGTGGCCGGGGGCGCGAGACCGGGGAACACCTGCGCGTAGAAGGTCAGGACCGCGGTCACCATGGCGAGCAGGCAGACCGCCAGGCCCGTGGCCGACCATGCGATCGAGGCGGTGGCGGCCACCAGGTACAGCACGAGCACGGTCGGTGCGAACGACAGCCAGATCGCGCCCGCCGCGACGGCACCGGCCATGGTCGTCACCGTGGCCGTGGCGCACGCGAGGACCAGCGCGGCGCGCGGCCGGCGCCGCCGGAAGGCGATCGGAGCGCTCACGACCGCCGCCACCGGCCAGGCCGCCCAGGCGGGCCAGGGCGACGACGGCCCCGGCGGGTCGACGATGGCGTATCTGACGAGCAGCGCCACGGCGACCGCCGCCACCGCGTCGGTGAGGTCCTTCACACCGAGCCTTCCACCGACTCTTCCACCGAGTCCTCCGCCGAGCCGTCGAGCCCACTCCATGACGGGAAGCTACCGCCCCGCGGGATCATCCGGCATCTGCCCACGGTAGGACATGCGCCTGCGCCCGGGGTCGGACCACCGGCCGGAGCACACCGGGGTGCGCCGGGGTGCGCCGGGGTGCGCCAGGGTGCGCCCCGCCGGCGCCGGGGCGCCGCGGTGGGAGGCCGGACCGTGCGCGCGCCGCGGTGCGCGGGAGCAAGCGGCGGCCCAGCGGCGCCCCAGCCGATCCCAAGCCGCCTCCGGCACGCTCACCGCCATGGACACCGCTATGGACACCGCCACGGACACCGCCACGCTCCCCACCGGGTACCGCACCCGGCGGCCCACCGTAGAAGACGCCCCCGCCATCCATGAGCTGATCTCCCTGTGCGACACCCGGGTGATCGGCAAGGCGGACATGACCCTGGACGACGTCGCCGACCAGCTCAACGAGCCCGCCTTCGACCGGGAGCGGGACGGCTGGCTCGTCCACGAGCCCGGCGGCCGCCTCGTCGCCTGGGCCTGGGCCTGCCGGAAGGGCGCCGGCGCGGGCGTCGAGATCGACGTCGTGGTCCACCCCGACGCCCAGTCCCTCACCGGAGGACTCTGGGACACCGTGACCGGGCGGGCCCGGCAGATCACCGCGACTCTCGGCCACGACCACGCCGTGCTGGACATCGGCCTCTACCGGGAGGACAGCGGCAAGCGCGCCGTCGCGGCCGCGCGCGGATTCGCCCCCGCCACCAGCTTCATCCGCATGCTCGCCGACCACTCCGGACCGGTCGCCGCACCCGAGCCGCCGCCCGGCCTGACCCTGCACGACGGCACCGCGCAGGAGGTCCGCCGCCAGGGCCACGCCGTCCAGCAGGCGGGCTTCACCGAGCACTTCGGGTTCACCCCGAAGGGCTTCGACGAGTGGTTCGCCGACCTCGACGCCTCGGCGAGCACCGACTGGTCGCAGCTGCTGGTGGCCCGCCTCGGCGGCGAACCGGTCGCGATGCTGCTGGGCAGCGACATGTTCGCCGGTGACGAGAACTGCGGCTACGTCCGCCAGCTCGCCGTCCTGCCCGCCTACCGGGGCCGGGGCCTGGGCCGGTTCCTGCTCCGCACGGCGTTCGCCGCCGACGTGCGGCGCGGCCGGGCCGGGACCTACCTGCACGTGGACGCGAACAACAGCACCCCCGCGCTGGACCTCTACCTGTCGGTCGGCATGCGCCAGGTCCTGGCCATCGACGTCTGGCGCCGCACCGTCTGAGGCCGTCCGGAGCCCGGGCGGCGGGACCGTGCCAGCCGGCACCGGACGGGCCGCCGGGCACGCCTGGCCCTCGCCGGTGCCGGGCGAGGCACCGGGCACATCCGGACCCCGCCGGCACCGGACGGGCCGCCGGGCGCACCCGGAACCCGGCGCCCGGATACGGCCTCAGCGCGCCCGCCGTACCCGGAGCAGGGGCAGCGCGCACGCCCCGGTCGCCAGAGCGGCGGCGGCCAGGGCCGCCCCGGTCCCCGCGGCCGACCCCTGCGCCAGATAGAAGGTGCCGAACGTCGCCACCCCCACGACCTGGCCGAGCTGGGTCACCATCACGAACAGCCCGCTGGCCTCGGCGGCGTCGGCGGGCGCGACATGGGTGAGGACCAGCGAGAGCACCGGGCTGAACGCCCCCGCCAGGCCCAGTCCGGTCACCGCCAGCGCCACCGCCAGCAGCGGCTGCCCGTGCCCGCCACCGCCCAGCGCTCCCGCCAGACCGAGATAGCCGAGCGCCGCCACGGCGAACGACACGACGATCATCCGCCGGTGCAGGCGCTCCGGCACCCGCCGCCAGGTGAGACTGGCCGCGGCGAACGCACCCGCGGCGGGCAGGAACGTCAGGCCCGCCTCCAGCGGGCCGTCACCGAGGGGGCCCTGCAGGTGCAGGGCGAGGGAGAACAGGAAACCGCCGTAGGTCGCCATCACCCCGAACACCGCCAGCGCGGACGGGAGCACACCCGGCGCGCCCAGCACCCGTGCCGGCACCAGCGGGGCGGCGGCCCGCCGCTCCACCAGCGCGAAGGCCACCAGCAGGAGCGCACCGCCGGCCATCGCCGCCCAGCCCCACCGCGGCCAGCCCTGCTCGGGGCCCAGCACCAGCGGGACCACCAGCAGGCCGACCGCGGCCGAGAGCGTCACCAGGCCGGGAAGGTCCAGGAAACGCAGCCCGGCCCGGGAGCCCGGGTGGCCGGAGGGCAGCAGCCGCGCACCGACGGCGAGCAGGACGAGCCCGAGCGGCACGTTCACCAGGAAGACCGGACGCCAGCCGCCGCCCAGCAGATCGGCCGAGACGAGCACACCGCCCAGCACCTGACCGGCGATCGCGGCCCCCGAGATCACCGCGGCGTAGAGGCTCAGCGCGCGGGCCCGGGCGGCCCCCGTGAAGCTCGTCTGGATCATGCTCAGCACCTGGGGCACCATCAGGGCGGCCCCCGCCCCCTGCAGCAGCCGGAAGGCGACCAGCCACCCGGCGGAGGGCGCCAGCCCGCAGGCCAGCGAGGCGGCGGTGAACAGCAGCAGACCCGCCAGGAACAGCCGCCGCCCGCCGTACCGGCCGCCGAGGCGAGCGCCGCTGATCAGCAGCATGGCGTAGGCGACCGTGTAACCCGAGACGACCATCTGCAGCACCGAGCCGGACGCGCCGAGATCCGAGCGGATCACCGGGGCGGCGACGTTGACGATGGAGACGTCGAGGATGGCCATGAACTGCCCGGCCAGCAGGACGGCCAGCAGCCAGGGCGCCCGCGCGGCCGGAGTCCGCGGGGGAGTGGCGGAGGTGGAGATCGTGGTCATGGCACGAGCCTGGCGCCGGGCCGGTCAGGGGAGTGAGAGCCCGCCGATCCTGGTACCGGCAGCACCTGGCAGGCGGCCCCGCCCTCGGCCAGCATGGAGGGGTGACCGTGACCCAGCCCGACGCCCGTCCCGTCCCCGACGCCCGCCCCGGTGACCGGCCGGGCACCCGGTCCGAAGCCCGGTCCGGCGATCCCGCGGACGGGCCCGGCCTCCGCTCCGGGGCGGGGCCGCGTGCCCGCCGCGGCGAGCTGGCCGCCTTCCTGCGTAGCCGCCGGGAGCGCATCACCCCGGCGGACGTCGGCCTGCCGCCCGGCCTGCGCCGGCGCACCCCCGGACTGCGCCGGGAGGAGGTCGCCCAGCTCGCCGGGGTCGGCGTGACCTGGTACACGTGGCTGGAGCAGGGCAGGCCGATCAACGTCAGCGTGCAGGTGCTCGACGCGATCTCCCGCACCCTCCGCCTGGACCAGGCCGAGCACGAGCACCTCTACCGGCTCGCCGGCGTGCCCGCGGTGACCGACACCGGCGGCGGCCGGGGGCTGGAGCCCGAGACGCAGCTCATCCTCGACCACCTCACCCCGCTGCCCGCCGCCGTCTACAACGGCCGCTACGACCTGATGGCCTGGAACGCCGCCTACGAGCGGCTCTTCCCGGTCATGACGACGCAGCCGCCCGCCACCCGAAACGCGCTCTGGCAGCTGTTCACCGCGCGCGACTGCTGCAACCCCGTGGTCAACAGGGACGAAGAGCTCCCGCAGATGGTGGCCACCCTGCGGGCCGGGTTCGGCCGCCACCTCGGCGAACCCGCCTGGACCGGATTCGTCCGGCGCCTGTCGGCCGTCAGCCCGGAGTTCGCCCGCATGTGGGCCACCCACGACGTGGCCCGGCCGGGCAGCCGGATGAAGCTGTTCCAGCACTGCGCCGTCGGGCTGATCCGCACCGTCTCGACCAGCATGGCCCTGCCGTCGCCGCCCGAGGCGCGGATGGTGGTCTACACGCCCGTCGGCGACGACAGCCGTGAACGCGTCGCCTGGCTCCTCGCGCACCCGGAGGTCCCGGCGGCCGATCACGTCCACTGACCGGCCCGGTCCGGCCCACCGCCTCCCGGTATCCCCGGGCGGCGCCCCGCCGTCCGGCCCCGGCCTGGCACCGTCGGCCCACCACCTGCCTGCGTCCCGCCGTCCGGTCCCTGCCCGGACAGGACGGGGGCCGCCGGGTCAGTGGGCGCGCACCCGGTGCTTCTCCAGGTGGGCCAGGACCGCCTGGTTGGCCTCCCAGCCGTCGGGGAACTTCACCGGCACGCCCAGCTGCACCGGCTCCGCCGACGGATGGGCGTCCAGCAGCTCGGGGATGCCCGCCCGGGCCACCACGATGCACGCGTGCCGGTGCCGGGAGGCGAGCACGCACAGCCGCCCCGACTCCAGGTGGAACGCCGTGGCGTCCCGCCGCCCGGAGAGCGGGTGCAGCACGATCGTCACGTCGTACTCCCGGCCCTGCAGCCGGTTGGCGGTGTCCACCGTGATCTCCTCCGGCACCCCCGCCGCGCGGATCGCCGCCACCTGGTCGCGGTGGGCCGCGCCGACGGCGATGCGGCCGGCCGTCACCGGGTGGGAGCCGCGCTCGGAGTGCGCCACCGGCGCCCGCTGCAGCAGCCGCAGCGCCAGCACCGCCACGGCCTGCACCGCCTCGGCGTCGGTGCGGACCGTGTGCCGGCTCGGCAGCTCGAACAGCGCCCAGCCCGAGGCGGCCGCCTCCTCCAGCGCCCGGTCGTAGACCGTCCGCATGCCGTCCACCGTCAGCTCCAGCGCCCGGTCGGAGTGCTCGGTGCCGGCCCGGAACCCGGTGAACGGGTAGAACGCCTCCGACACCACCGGCGCCGCCGAGGCCGGCAGCCGCCAGGAGACCGGCAGCCGGTGCACCGGCAGGTCCGGGTTGTGCCGCAGCAGCACCGAGACCGCGCTCTGCACCGGGTCCCACGACAGGCCCGCCCACCGGTCGCCGTCCACGATCGAGAACGGGTCCAGCTGCCCCGGGTCGCCCACGAACAGCGCCCGGTCGAACAGCGAGGCGATGCGCAGCAGCTTGTCCGAGCGCATCTGGTAGGCCTCGTCGACGATCGCCCACGGCCAGGTCCGGTCGCCGACCCAGGCCCACTTGTCGGCGGTGGCGACCACCACCGCCGGGTCGCCCAGGTCCGGCAGCTTGCCCGCCACCGCGACGTTGCCGCGCGCCAGGATCCGCTGCGGCGTGACGTACCCGCTCGCCGACAGGCGGCCGATCCGCAGGTCGGGGTGCTCGGCCGCCAGCCGGTCCACCAGGTCGTCGACCTGCTCGTTGGTCTGCGCCACGATCATCAGCGGCTCGCCGGTCTCCGCGATGTGCCCGGCCGCCCGCACCACCAGCGTCGACTTGCCCGCCCCCGGAGGGGAGTCCACCACGACGCCGCGGTGGCGCGGCAGGTCCGCCAGCACGCCCGCGACCACCTCCGCCGCCTCCTGCTGCGGCGTCGGGCGCGGGGCGGCGGCGGACGGGACGGCGTCCCTCACGACCTTGAGCGTCACTCCCACTCCTCCTGCGCGTCGTCGTCACCGGGCACGTACTCCTCGGGCGGGCCGCCGTGGGTCCACGGGGTCTCCTCCGGGTCGGGCAGCGCCGCCGAGGTCTGGAAGTCGTCGGTCAGCGCGGTGTAGCAGACCCGTTCGCCGGGCTCGGGAACCGCGCCCGGAGCGGGCGTCCGCCCCCGCCCCATCCCCTTCGTGATCTTGAGGACGACCTCGCCGCCGGCCACCTCGACCACCTCGGCGCCGTGGCCGCGCCGGTCCGGGCTGCCCACCGCGGTGCCCGGCGCCAGCCGTACCGGGTCGTCGGTGCGGACCGTGACGAGCGGCCGGAGCTTGCGCGAGCGGCCCTCGCCCTCGGAGTGCTCCGGGTCCGCGGCCGTCACCACCCCGGCGAACGCCTCGCCGGTCAGCCGGTACTCCGCCATGACCAGCGGGTCGTCGTAGGCGCGCTGCACGTCGTAGGAGGCGCGCGCCCGCTCCAGCCCGGCCAGCCGCGCCGCCGCGCCCACCGCCCCGTCCCGGCGCGCCTGCGGCGGCGCGCCCTCGGCGAGGCGCTCGACGAAGCGGGTGAACGAGCCGCGGTCGGCCTCCCAGCGGCCGGCCACCCGCGAGCCCTCCGGCAGCGCGCGCAGCAGCTCCACCGCCCGCCACATCAGCCGCCAGGTCGGCTCCAGCTGCGTGCGCAGCGCCTCGGCGACGCGCTCCACCGCCCGCTCGGTCGGCGCCTCCTCGTACGCCTGCACGGCGGGGGCCAGCACCTCGTTGTCGAACCCCGGGTCGGTGGCCGGCCCCGCGGGCGGCCAGAGCAGCGGGTCCTCCGCCTCCTCGGCGGCCTGCCGCCCGCTCGTCCCGGCGGGCGGGTCGATCCAGCCGACCAGCGAGGCGAGGTTGGCGTCCTCCAGCGAGCTCTGCCCGGTGGCCCAGTGCGCGCCGAGCGCCTCGGTGGCCGCCAGCATCAGCGACGAGCCCGGCTGCCGCGACCGGTCGGCGAAGTAGGTCAGCCACCGGCCCAGCAGCGGCACCGACGGGTGCACCGGGTACGGGCCGTCGGCCCGCCGGAAGCGGGTGGATCGGCCCAGCAGCGCGGTGAACTCCGCCGCCGGCCGGTTCGGCACCAGCAGCTGCGGCGCCTCCAGGCACCGCTCGTACGGCTCGGCGCCCCTGCGCTCGACCGTCTCCGTCTCCTTCTGGAAGCCCTCCACGTACGGCAGCAGCACCTCGGCCAGCTCGGCTGCGAAGGCGAAGCGCAGGTCCCGGTTGCGCGGCTGCGGCACCACCAGCAGCCGGGGGTGCTCCGGATCGGTGCCGATCATCGCGCCGAGCGGGGCCGCCGCCTCCCCGGCCAGCTTCAGCGGGACGAACACCATGGGGCGCTCCGACAGGTGGCAGTGCCGCACCGTGGCGATCGGCTGCGCCACGCCCTCCCGCATCGCCCGCAACCGCGCCAGCGCGGTGAGAGTGCTCACGCGACGCACTCCCGGCGCAGCCGCTCCGCCTGGCGGAGCAGGTGGGCGATCTCCTCCTGGCCCTCGCCCGGCTCCCGCACGCCCTCGGCCAGGCCCAGCGCCTCCTCCATCCCGGACACGCCGCCGAGCTGGTCGCGCACCTGGCGGCCGAGCAGGTCCGTGGAGCCGCAGGCGCGCGCCTCGTCCCGGCAGAACATGCACAGGTCGCACGTCGACAGGCAGTCCGGCGCGTACCGGGCGGGCACCTGGCGCAGCGCCTGGGCCACCTCCTCCGCCGAACGGGTGGGGACGCCGTCCGGGTCCGGGTCGAGGGAGAAGGTCAGCCCCGGCGGCAGGCCCTCCAGCAGCCGGTCCACCCGGGTCATCCGGGCCAGCTGCCGCCGCAGCACCGCCAGCTGCCTGCGCACGTCCACCAGCGTGGCCACCGGCCGGTTGGCGAAGTTCTCCGGGCAGACCAGCACCACGTCGTGGGAGACCCGCTCCGGGTCGTGCCCCAGCTCCTCCATGAGCGTGCGCAGCGCCAGCACGTAGACCGCCGCCTGGCGGGCGGCCGCCGCCACCTTGTCCGGCTCGGCCTGGCCGTCGATCACGGCGAACGACTTGATCTCCACGACGTGGAAGCGCCCGCCGAGCTGGAAGGCCACCACGTCCGGCTCCAGGTAGGAGGTGTGCCCGGCGATGCGCAGGCTCAGCAGCGGGTGGTCGTAGAAGACCGCCGTCTCCGTCTCCCGGGCCGCCCGGTCGATCAGCGCCCGGGTGTGGGAGGCCCGCAGGTGGGCTCCGACGTTCTCCACGTCCTGGTAGCCGACCTGCTCGATCGGCAGGCCCAGCAGCCCGCGCAGGAGCCGCAGCAGCTCGGCGCAGCCGTTCTCCTTCACCAGCGTCTCGAACGCGTTCCCGCGGGTGATCGCGAACTGCGACTGGCCGAAGGGCGCCGGGAAGCCGACGTGCCGGGCCGCGGTGTCCTTGTCCACCCCGGCGGCGTCCAGCAGTGCCCGCCGGGCGCACCCGGGGTTGGCGGCCAGCGCAGCGATGGCCCGGGCGTCGTGCGGGCGCGCCGGCGCCGGCCCGCGCAGCTCCTCCAGCCGGTTCGCGGTCCGCGCCCAGTCGCCGTCCGGCCGTTCCTGCCGTCCGCCCATCAGCAGGCCCCCCTCAGCGTGGTCAGCGCGGCCGCGCCGAACAGGCGCTCCGCGTCGGTCAACTGCTCGCCCGCCCGTGCCGCGACCTCGGCCCGCTGGGCGGTGTCGGCGGGAAGGTGCACCTCGAGCTCCGCCCGGGCGGCGGCGATCACGGTCGCCGGATCGGCCGGGCCGAACCCGGTCTCGGCGGCGCCGGGGATGTTCTGCGCCATCCGCGACAGCAGCCGCACCGCGCCCGGCGGCGGATCGGCCAGCCGCGTCAGGTGCTCGGCGATGCGCACGGCCGCGCTGAGGAAGTCGACGCGCGGGCTCAGCGGCCCCACCACCCGGGCCCGCAGCGGCCACGTGCTGTCGGCGAACAGCCCGCGGGCGGGGGAGAGGCGGTCGGTCAGCGCCGCGCACAGGTAGTACGGCCGGGTGTAGGGGGCGCCGCGGAAGGAGCGCTCCTCGTCCCGGCGGAGGCTGGACAGCTGGGGGCCGCGCAGCGCCCCGCTGAAGAACGCCCCGTTCACCGCCACGATCAGTCTGGCCGCGGCCGGCACCCCCAGCAGGAGAAGCGCCTGGTGCACCTGCTCCCGGACCGGCATCAGCGTCGCGGCGGGCTCGCGGGCGGCGGGCCCGTCCCCGTCCGCCCCGTCGGCGACGACGGCCTCGTCCCAGGCCCGCTCGGCCCGGCGCAGATCCGCCCTCAGGTGGCGGGCCAGCGCGGTGTCGCGGGCCTTGACCGCGCGCCGCACCTCGGCGCGGAGCTCGGCGATCCGCCGCTCCAGCGCGTCCAGTGATTCACTCACGGCCCGGATCGTAACAGGAGTTCCATCCGCCTCCCTTGAATTCCAGCGATTTCCAGCATTAAAGTGCAAGACATGTGGTGATATGTGGGCGAAAGGGGCATTCCATGCGCAACTTGTCGCAGGGTCGGACGGTCCACCTCCTGGACGTCGAGAACCTCGTGGGAGCCCCGCGCCCCGCCTCCGACGAGGTCGCCACCATGATGAGCCTCTACCGCCGGCGCGTCCCCACCGGCGGCATGGACCAGTACGTCGCCGCCGTCAACCACGGCGCCCTGCTGCCCGTCGGCCTGGTCCTGACCGGCATCCAGATCCTGGTCCGCTCCGGCCGCGACGGCGCCGACGAGGCGCTGCGCGAGGTGATCCGCCTCGACCGGCTCGACGTGCGCTTCGAACGGGTCGTCATCGGCTCGGGGGACGGCGTCTTCACCGACCTGGCCGACTGGCTCCGCGGCCGGGGCGTGGACGTCGTCGTGGTCTCCCGCCCCGACGCCCTCAGCAACAGGCTCCGCCGTACGGCGGGCCGCGTCATCCCCCTCGACCTCCCCCTGGACCTGGCCGCCTGACCGGCCCGCGGCGGGGAGACGCAGGCGGTCCGGCGGGGCTGCCGGGGCCGCGCGCCCCGGTCCCACAGCGCCTGCGGGACCGGGCCGGGCGTCACCGGCGGCCCCTCCACCGGGGACGGCCGGGGCGCGGAGGCCGGCGTGCCCGATGGACCGGGAACCGGATCCGGCGTGCATCCGCGGCCGGTCGCCGGGAAGCGTGTGGGGTATGCGAGTTCTCTCTCTCAACGTGCTCGTCGGCGGCGAGGAGCGGTTCGACGAGATCCGCGCCATCGTGGCGGCCGAGCGGCCCGACCTGATCGTGCTGCAGGAGTGCGTCGGCTGGGAGGACGGCGAGCGGCTCCGCGAGCTCGCCGAGGCGGTCGGCATCCCCGCCGCGGAGGAGCACCTTGTCGTCGGCGCGGCCAACCCGCGGCCGAGCGGCCGCCGCTACAACGTCTGCGTGGCCTCCCGGACGCCGTTGCGGCGGCACGCGGTGCACGCGCCGCCGACCGTGGCGCACTGCGTCGTCGAGGCGGAGCTCGAACCCGCCGGAGGAGGCGACCCGCTGCTCCTGCTCGGCACCCACCTCGTCGCCGCCGACGAGGAGGCGAGGCTGGCCGAGGTGGACGAGCTGCTGCGGCTGCTCCCGCCCCGGCTGCTGGCCGTACGCGACTGCCTGCTGGTCGGCGACCTCAACGGGCTGTCGCGGCACGATCCCTACCCGGACGACCTGGCCGGGCGCCTGGCCGCGGCCGGGATCGACAAGTACGGCAACCCGCCGCGGTTCGCGGTCATCGACCGGCTGGAGGAGGCCGGCTGGGTGGACGCCCTGCGGGCCCGGCCGCGCTCGTCGCGCTGGGCCACCGCGCCCCGCGGGGGCGGCGGCGTGCTGGTCGACACCCGCAGCGACTACATCATGCTCTCGCCCCCGTTGGCCTCCCGCCTGGACTGGGCCGACGTGGTCGAGACCGGTACGGCCTCCGACCACCACGCGGTCGTCGCCCGCCTCGACTGGCGGGGGCGGTCCTGAGCCCGCGAGCGCGGGTAGGGGGAGGGGCGTGGAGATACTGAGCAGCCGGATCCTGCTGCGCCCGCGCGACCCCGGGCGCAGCCGCCGGTTCTACCGGGACGTCCTGGGGCTGGCCGTCCACCGGGAGTTCGGTCCCCCCGACGATCCCGGCCTGGTCTTCTTCCTCGGCAACGGCCTGCTGGAGGTCTCCGGCCGGGCGGAGGAGCCGCCGGGCCGGGGCATGTCGATCTGGCTCCAGGTCCGGGACGTCGCCGCCGAGCACGACCGGCTGCGGGAGGCGGGCGTGCCGGTGCTCCGCCCCCCGGAGCGGGAGCCGTGGGGACTGATCGAGATGTGGATCGAGGACCCGGACGGGGTGCGCGTCGTGCTCGTCGAGGTCCCGGCGGACCACCCGCTCCGGCGCGACCAGCGGTGACCGCACGGGGCGGCGGGACGGCGGAGCCCGGACGCAGCACCGGCGCGGCCGGTCCCCGCCCGCGCCGGAGCCGCCTGAACCGCCCGCGGCGCCTCGGTCCTCGGGCCGGGCAGCGCGCCGATCAGGCCGGGCAGCGCCTCAGCGCAGGTCGCGCAGGAGGAAGGTGACGAAGCCCAGGACGCCCCGGTAGCCGCCCAGCCACAGGTCGCGGTGCTCCCGGGCGGTGGCCAGGGCGGCGTCCCCGTCCGGGCCGGGGTGGTCCAGCGCCCAGCGGGTGAGCGTCCCGGTCCAGGACCACTCGTACTCGTCCCACTCGGCGAGCGTGCTGGTGTGCGCGTGGACGACGGCGTAGCCGGCGCCCTCCGCCCGGGCCACCGTCCCCGCCAGGTCCGCGTACTCGTCGGGGGCGGCGCCGAGCCCGTCCAGGACCTCCTGGCCGGGCGGCCTCTCCCAGAACCCCTCCCCGACCAGGGCCAGCCCGGCCGGGCGCAGGTGGCGCCGTACGGCGCGCAGGGTCTCGGTCAGCCCGCCGAAGGCGTGGGTCGCGCCCACGCACAGCACGAGGTCGTACGGCTCGGCGGCGGTGAAGTCCGCGGCCTTGGCCTCGTGCAGCCGGAGCCGGTCGGACAGTCCGCGGCGGTCGGCGTCCTCGGCGGCCGCGGCGAGGCCGTCACCGGAGATGTCCACCCCGTCCGCGGTGGCCTCCGGGTAGAGCTCCAGGGCCCGCAGGATCCACGGGGCCTGCCCGCATCCGAGGTCGAGGACGCGCGCCCCGCCTGCGAGCTTCGCCCGCCGGAGCAGGCGTTCCAGATGGGCCGCGCTGATCGGGCGGCGATGGGGTGGTCGGAGTGGGCGATGTGGCTGAGATCCATCCCGGGCAATATGCCGGACGGCCCGGCGCCGCGCCACCGGATATCCCGCTATACCGGCCGCCCGGCGCGCGTCCCTCCGCCCTGCGATCCGCCGCGGGCCCTCCTCGGTGCGTCCGTTCCGGCGCCTGTCCCCGGTCCGAGGTCTCCGGGCGCCCATCCGGGGCAGGACTCCGGGCAGGACGCGGCCGCGGGGGCCCGGCGGCGCCGTTCGGAGCGCCCGCGGCGGGGCAGGACTTACTCCTGCTCACCGGTGGGAACGGTGACGGGCGCGGCCGCGCCGCGCCGCGGCGTGGTGCGGGAGCGCGGACGAGAACGCGGATGGGGACGGTGTCGAGATGTCCATTGACTCGTTGGGGGCCTGGGCCATCGTGGTGGCGATCGTGATCGCCCTGCTGGCCCTGGACTTCGTGGTCACCGCCCGGCGCCCGCACGCGGTCGGGCTGCGGGAGGCGGCGGCCTGGTCGGTGTTCTACATCGGGGTGGCGATCGCCTTCGGGCTCGTGCTCTGGTGGATCGCGGGCCCGGAGCTGGGGACCGAGTACTTCGCCGGGTGGATCGTCGAGAAGAGCCTCTCGGTGGACAACCTCTTCGTCTTCGTCGTCATCATGGGCCAGTTCTCGGTGCCCCCCGTGTACCAGCAGAAGGCACTGCTGTTCGGCATCTCGGCCGCCCTGGTGATGCGGGCGGTCCTCATCACCGTCGGCGCGGCGGCCATCTCGCTCTTCTCGCCGACGTTCCTGCTGTTCGGCCTGCTGCTGATCTGGACCGCGGTGCAGCTGCTCCGCCACCGCAACGAGGACCCCGACCCCCGCGACAACCCGCTGCTGCGCTGGACCCGGCGGAGGTTCCCGATCACCGACGACTTCCACGGCGGGAGGCTGCTGGCGAGGGAGGACGGCAGGCGCGTGATCACCCCCCTGTTCCTCGTCTTCGTCGCCATCGGCAGCACGGACCTGCTCTTCGCGCTCGACTCGATCCCGGCGATCTTCGGGATCACCCAGCACCCGCTGATCGTCTTCTCCGCCAACGCCTTCGCCCTGCTGGGCCTGCGCGCCCTGTACTTCCTCATCGAGGGGCTGCTGGAGCGGCTGGTCTACCTGTCGATCGGGCTCTCGGTCATCCTCGCCTTCATCGGCGCCAAGCTCATCCTGGTCTTCCTGCACCGGGAGGTCTCCGCCGAGTTCCCGGAGGTCCCCACGGTCCTCTCGCTCGCCGTCATCCTCGGCGTCCTGCTCGTCACCGTCGCCGCGAGCATGCTGCGGGTCCGCCGCCACCCGCAGGAGCGGGCGCACGCCGGACGGGTGTACCCGGAGCACCGCGAGGCGGAGGCCGGAGCGGCCGGGGAGGGCGCGCCGCCCGCCGGCCCGTCCCCGTCCTGACGGCCGGGCTCCGCGCGGAGCGGTCGCCGCCGGGCCGAGGGCCGGCGGGGACGCCGTGCATCGCGAGCGCATCGCGGAACTATCAACCGGGGCCCGCAGGATCGGTGCCGCAGGAAAGCACCGATCAAGGAGTGTCCCCATGTCCACCACCGCCACCGTCGTCACCGTCCTGACCGCCCTCTGGGTGGGCTTCTCCGCCTTCTCGCTCCTGCGCCGCGCCGAGTGGGTGGTGAAGCCGCTGACGGACTACGGCGTTCCCCGCTCGTGGTGGACCTGGCTCGGCGCGGCCAAGGCCGCGGGGTCCGCGGGCCTGCTCGCCGGCCTGTTCGTGCCGGTCGTCGGCGTCCTGGCCGGGATCGGCCTGGTGCTGTACTTCACGGGAGCCGTCGTCACCGTGCTGCGGGCGCGCTCGTACTCGACCGTCGTCTTCCCGCTGCTGTACATGGGCCCGGTGATCGCCGCCCTGGTGCTGGGACACGCCGTCTGACGGCGGTGCGGGTCGCAGCCGCAGGCCGCCGCCCCACGCCGGGCCGCTCCGCTGCTCCGTTCCGCTCGGAGGACTCCGGACCCGCCCGTCGCTAGCCGACCACGACCGCCGGGTGCCGCGGGTCGTTCATCCGGACGACGACGTCGGCGGTCTCGGCAGGTTCGGCCTCGAGCTCGTAGCGCTCGTAGGCGGGCAGCGTCCAGCCCATCTCCGGCTCCGTACGGCGGGCCAGCGCGCCTGGGGAGAGCCGCAGGTGCACGGTCAGGTCGAACGGCAGCCACCGGCCCAGCAGCAGCGCCCCGTCCACCAGCAGCACCGCCCCCGGCGGGAGCGTGACGTACGGCGCGCGGGTCGCCCGGTCGGTCACGGTGTTCCACAGCGAGGGCAGGACCCTGCCGGATCCGCCCGGATCCAGCGGCGCCAGCACCTCGCGGGTCAGGCCGCCGGCGTCCAGCCAGTCCTCGTAGAAGGCGTCCGGGTCGGTCTTGCCGTGCTCGAAGCGGAGCGAGGCCGGGCGCAGGAAGTCCCACGCGGACACGCGCATGACCTCGCGGCCGCGCAGCCGGAGCGGACCGGCCAGCGCGTCGGCGAGGTCGCCGGGCCGCGCGGCGGGCGCGCCGTCGACCGCGACCCGCACCCAGGAGTCCCGGGGCGCCTCGGCGATCCGGTCGGCGAGCTCCTCGACCAGAGCTGACAGGGAGATGGGTCGTACACGCACCCTGCCATCCTGCCGAACGGCGGGCACCGGGGCGCACGGCCGCCCCGGGGGGATCGGCACCGGGACGCGCGGCCGCCCCGGTGCCGACCCCCCGGGGGCTGGGCGGCGGAGGGCCCGGTCCCGGCGGCGCGCCGGGACCGGAGGATCACGCCGGGACCGGGAGGGTCAGCCCTCGACCTCGGTGCGGTCGCCGGACCAGAGCGTGTGGAAGACGCCCCGGCGGTCCACCCGGCGGTAGGTGTGGGCGCCGAAGAAGTCCCGCTGGCCCTGGATCAGGGCGGCCGGGAGCCGCTCGGCCCGCAGCGCGTCGTAGTACGCCAGCGCGCTGGAGAACCCCGGCACCGGGATGCCCAGCTCGGCCGCGGTGGCCACCACCCGCCGCCACGACCGCTGCGCCAGCGCCAGCGCGTCGGCGAAGTACGGCGCGACCAGCAGGGTCGCCGGCTGCTCCGCCGCCGCGTACGCCTCGCGGATGCGGTCGAGGAAGACGGCCCGGATGATGCAGCCGCCCCGCCAGATCGTGGCCAGCGCTCCCGGGTCCACGTTCCAGGCGTACTCGGCGCTCCCCGCCCGGATCTGGTCGAAGCCCTGCGCGTAGGCGACGATCTTCGAGGCGTACAGCGCCCGCCGTACGTCCTCGGCGAAGTCCCCGCCCACCGTGCCGCCGGTGGCCGCCGGGCCGGGCAGGCCGCGCGCCGCCTCGCGCAGGTCCGCGTGACCGGAGACGGACCGGGCGAACACCGCCTCGGCGATGCCGCTGACCGGCACGCCCAGGTCCAGCGCGATCTGCACGGTCCAGCGGCCGGTGCCCTTCTGCTCGGCCCGGTCCGCCACGACGTCCACGAACGGCCGTCCGGTCGCCGCGTCGACCTGCCGGAGCACCTCGGCGGTGATCTCGATCAGGTAGGACGACAGCTCGCCCCGGTTCCACTCGGCGAAGACATCGGCCAGGTCGGCGGGGGACATGCCGAGTCCCTGGCGGAGCAGGTCGTAGGCCTCGGCGATGAGCTGCATGTCGGCGTACTCGATGCCGTTGTGCACCATCTTCACGAAGTGCCCGGCCCCGTCGGGCCCGATGTGCGCGCAGCACGGCACCCCGTCGACCTTCGCGGCGATGTCCTCCAGCATCGGCCCGAGCGCCGCGTAGGACTCCGCGGAGCCGCCCGGCATGATGCTCGGCCCGAGCAGCGCGCCCTCCTCGCCGCCGGAGACCCCGCACCCGACGAAGTGGATCCCGCGCTCGCGCAGCGCCGCCTCGCGGCGGCGGGTGTCGAGGAAGTGCGCGTTGCCGCCGTCGACGAGCATGTCGCCCGGCTCCAGCAGGGGAGCGAACTGATCGATCACCGCGTCGGTCGGCGCGCCCGCCTTGACCATGACCAGGACGCGCCGGGGCCGCTCCAGCGCCGCCACGAGCTCCTCCGGCGTCTCGCACGCGACGAACACCCCTTCGTGGCCGTGCTCCTCGACCAGCGCCTTGGTCCGGGAGTGCGACCTGTTGTGCACGGCCACCACGTGCCCGTGCCTGGCAAGGTTCCTGGCGAGGTTCGCCCCCATCACGGCGAGACCGGTCACGCCGATTCGTGCCTGGGTCATCGTCCGGCACCTCCTCTCATGACCACGATGCCAGGCGCAGCGCCGTTACCGATCAGTACGGCGGAAGCGGCGCCCGGCCGTGTCCCGCGGGCGCCGCGCCCCGCAGGTCAGGGGGACTGCCCGGTCCCCGCGCCGGAGGGGCGGTTCTCCAGGTACATCAGCCCGGCCCCGGCCAGCAGCAGGATCGCGAACGCCAGAGCCACGGCGGCGAACACCCGGCCGGACGGTCCGCCGGACGGCGCGGGCGAACGGGTGTCCGCGAACGCCTTCAGCCCCGGCGAGGTCAGGTGCGCGCGCATCCGGCCCCCGGCGGGCGGGCCCGCCGGGAGCGGCCCGGCCGGCCCGGCGTACGGAGCGGGCCCGGCGGGGGCCGGCGGCGCGGCGGGCGGGGCGGCCCCTGTCGCGCCGGGCACGGCGGCCGGAGCGTGGGGGAGGGGGTGCGAGGGCGGGGCGTGCCGTTCCAGGCGCAGGTCGGTGAGGGCGTCGCGCAGGGCCGCGGCCGAGGGGGTGCGCCGGGCCGGATCGGAGGCCATCGCCTGCCGGAGCACCTCGGTCAGCTCCGCCGGCACGCCCGGGATCTCCGGGATCGGCTGCCGGTGCAGGGCCATGATCACCGCGAGGTTCGCCACGCCGCTCTCCGGGAAGCGGGGCGGGCGGCCCGACAGCAGCGCGTACAGCGTGGCGGCCAGCGAGTAGACGTCTCCGGCCGGGGTGGGCTCGGCCAGCTCGAACGCCTCCGGCGGGGCGTAGGCGGGCGTGAGCGACTCGCGGGTCACCGACACCTCGCCGCCCGCCGATGGCATGGTCGCCAACCCGAAGTCCGACAGCACCACGTTGCCGTAGCGGTTGACCAGGATGTTGGCGGGCTTGATGTCGCGGTGCAGCACCCCCGCGGCGTGCGCGGCCGCGACCGCGTCGGCGATCCGGACGCCGATGCCGGCGACCTCGGCCGGGGCCAGCCGCCCCTCGGCGCGCATCCGGTCCAGCAGCGACCCGCCGGGGCACAGCTCCAGCACCATGTACGGCCTGCCGTCCGGCAGCACACCGGCGTCGTAGACGTGGGCGACGTGCGGATGGCCGGACAGCGCGCCGGCCGAGGTGACCTCGCGCACGAAACGGCGCCGGTCGCGCTCGGAGAGCAGCACCCGGTTGTCCACCTTGAGCGCGACCTCCCGGTCCACGGCCACCTGCCGGGCCCGGTAGACGATCCCGAAACCGCCCTGGCCGAGCACGCCGGTCACCTCGTAGCCCGGTACCGCCACGGCACCCGCTTCGGCCACCTGCCACCTCCTGGAGAGAGCGGCAAGATTACCGGAAGACGACCTTTCATCCCGGTTGAATCACCGAAGGGCGGGATGCGGCACAGGGTCACGGGGGAGAGCCCTTCCGCGTCCATGGCCGTGCCCGGCGTCCTCTCCGCGCTCGGCACATCCGGTATGCCCCGCGTGCTCGGCATGACCGCCGTGCCCCGCGTGCTCGTGCTCCACGGTCGGGTGCTCCACGGCCCGTCCCTCGCCCGGGCCGTGGAGCGGCTCGCGCGCCCGTGGGCCGCCGGTCCCCTCCCGGGCCGCGCGCGCGGCGGCGAGGTCGTCCAGGAGGGCGTCCCACTGCGCGCCCACCGACCCGAGGTCGTATCCGGCGGCCGTGCGCAGCGCGTTCCGGCCCAGCCGCAGGCGGAGCGCCCGGTCCTCGATCAGCCGGCACACGGCCGCGGCCAGCGCCTCGGGCTTCTTGGAGCGCACCAGCAGCCCGTCCTCCTCGTGGGTGATGATCTCCCCGGGCCCGTGGGGGCAGTCGAAGCTCACCACCGGCACGCCCTTGCTCATCGCCTCCAGGATCGTCATGCCGAAGCCCTCGTAGCGCGAGCTGACGACGTAGACCGACGCCTTGGAGAACTCCACGCCGATCTCCGCCGCGCGCCCCATCAGCTGCACCTTGCCGGACAGGCCGGCCTCCTCGATCCGCGCGCGCAGCTTCTCCTCCGCCGTCCGCGTGCCCGCGCCGTAGATGCGCAGGACCCAGTCGGGGTGCCGCGCCGCGACGTGCTTCCAGGCCGAGACCAGCCGGTCGAAGCCCTTGGCGTGCACCAGCCGGCCGGCCGCGGCCACCACCTTCTCCTCCAGCCGCGAGACGTCACCGGCCAGGTCGGGGACGGCGTTGGGGATGCGGACCAGCCGCCGGGGCGGATCGGCCCTCAGCAGCCTGGCGTACTCCTTCAGATCGGCCCGGGTGAGGGTGACGAAGGCGTCGAGCCTGCCGTACCGCCGCCTGGCCAGGCGCAGGATCTCCGGGGCGTGCACGCCGTACGTCACGTGCTCCTGGCCGATCGTGATCACCTCCGGAGGTGCGAACAACGCGGTGACCAGGTTGAACGCGGGCCGGGTGGAGATGACGACGCCGGAGCGGAGCGAGCGCAGGCGGCGGACCAGGCACAGGTCGGTCCAGAGCGTCAGGGCGTGGTGGACACGCTCCTGCTCGGGGACCAGCAGGCTGGGGAAACGCGACAGCAGCCGGGCCAGCGGCCCGGCCGGCGCGGTCCGGTCGTCCAGGAACGACACCCGGACGCCCGGCGGGACCGGGAAGAACGGCTCCTTCGCGGCCCGTACCACGCTGATGATCTCCACGTCCCGCTCCCGGGCCAGGTGACCGGCGAGGTTCAGCACGGTGCGGATGGTCCCGCCCATGCCGTAGGCGTGCTGCAGGATGATGCGGACCGTCCCGGCGTCCGGGGCCGGCGCCCTCCGCGCCCGCCTGTCGTTGACCGCTCTCAGCAGCCGCAGCGCCGACCGCGCGGCCAGCCTGCGGATCTCCTGCGCCGATCTCCCCGCCGGACGTCCCGCCATCCGAAGAGCCCCCTGCCCAGAACCGGTCCTCAAGCGCCCGAGGCGCACTTCCACGGGCCTCGCCCTGCCCCGGATGGACGGAGATATCCCCCCGAGAGGGCCAGAAGACCTTTACCGGGTGCGGGGACCGGCGGGTCCGGCGGCGGGCGGCCCGTTTATCCTGATCTCTCTTCCGAGAAGGTCCGAGAGGGGACTATTCGTGAGCGGACGGGATCCGGACCGGCGGCGGGCCCTCCTGGACGCCGCGGACCGGGTGATCCGGAGGGAGGGCCCGGAGGCGTCCATGGCGTCGATCGCCGCCGAGGCCGGCATCACCAAGCCCATCCTCTACCGGCACTTCGGCGACAAGAGCGGGCTCTACCAGGCGCTGGCCAACCGGCACGTCCGCAGCGTGGTGGCGCTGCTGCGGCCCGAGTTCGACCGGCCCGGGAGCGGGCTGCGCGAGCGCGCCCGCGCGGCCGTCACCGCCTACCTCGACATGATCGCGGCCAACCTGAACCTCTACCGCTTCCTGTTCCACCGGGCGGGGGCGGAGGACAGCCGGACCCACTCGCAGATGACCGCGGTCGTGCGCGGCCTGGGGGAGGAGCTCGGGAAGGTGATCGCCGCGGAGTCGGCCGTCCTCGACCCGGTCCGCGCCCAGGTGCTCGGGCACGCCTTCGTCGGCATGGTCCAGGCCACCGGTGACTGGTGGCTGGAGCACCCCGAGGTCGACCGCACCGAGGTCGTCGAGGGCCTGGTCAGCGTGATCATGGCGGCCATGTCGGCCGCCCCGCCCCGCTGACCCGCCGGGTGCGCGGGCGCTACTCGCCGAAGCGGGACAGCTTCCCGTGCGCGCGGGCGTACCGCAGCGTCCACGCGAACAGGCCCAGCGTCGCCGCCAGGTAGACGGCGTCCAGCGCCGCCGCCCAGGCCAGGCTCTCCCACGGTACGGCGCCGCCGTCGAGGACGGCCCGCATGCCGGTGAACACGTGCGTCGCCGGCAGGAACCAGGCGACCGCCTGGAGCGGTCCGGGAAGCACCTCCACCGGGTAGAAGATCCCCGCCAGCGGCTGCACGACGAAGACCAGCGACCAGGCGATCACCTGGGCGTTCTCCCCGAAGCGCAGCACCGCCGAGATGCCCACCAGCCCCAGCGACCAGCCCATCACCAGCAGCAGCGCCATGAACGGCACCAGCCCGGCCCCGAGGCTGGTGACGCCGAAGCCGTAGAAGGCCAGCGCGAGCCCCGCCATGACGGCGATGGCGAAGACCACCTTGCCGAAGGAGAACACGACCAGGCCCACCACGTACTCGACGGTGGACAAGGGGCTCACCTGGACGTTCAGCAGGTTCCTGCTCCAGATGTCCTCCAGGAACGCGATGGAGATCTCGTTGCTGGCCTTCTGCAGCACCTGCCAGAGGAGGACGGCGCCGATCAGGAAGGCGACCACGAACGGCACCCGCTGAGACTCCAGGAACACCGTCACGAAGCCCCAGACGAGCAACTCGACCGTCGGCCAGAACACGATCTCGAACATCCGGATCGGGCTGCGCCGCAGCGCGGCGAAGTCCCTGCGGACCACGCCGCCGACGCGGGTCGCGCGTGCAGCGAGGCCGAGCGGCGGATGGATCACGGCCGTGGCCCGCCGCTCCCGGGCCTCGGGGCGGTCGTGCGCGGTCATCGGCGGTCCTTCCGGCCGTGGACGGGCAGGGGCGTCGCCGGTCGTCTCCCGGTCATGAGCGGGCCACCTTGAGGAAGACCTCCTCCAGGTTCTGCGCGCCGTAGACGTCGGCGAGCTCGGCGGCGCTGCCGCTCGCCACGATCCGTCCCGCGGACATGAAGTGGATACGGTCGCACATGCGTTCCACCTCCTGCATGTTGTGCGAGGTGATCAGCATCGACCGGCCGCTCTCCCGGGCGACGCGGACCAGGAGGCTCCGGATGCGGTCGCCCGCGTCCGGGTCGAGGTTGGCCGTCGGCTCGTCGAGGACGAGCAGGCTGGGCTCGTTGACGAGCGCCTTGGCGAGCTGGACGCGGGTGCGCTGGCCGGAGGAGAGCTCCATGACCCTGCGTCTGCGCAGGGGGCCGAGGTCGAGCAGCTCGATGAGCTCCTCGACGCGGGCTCCGGGGGCGCGCACGCCGTACAGGCGGGCGAAGACGTCCAGCACCTCGCGGACGTGCAGGACCCCGGGCAGGTCCACGTAGCTGGCGGCGAAGTTGATCCGGCTGAGGACCTCGGTCCGGTGACGGTCCAGGTCCAGGCCGAACATGCGGATGCTCCCGGAGTCCGGGGTGATGAGTCCCAGGAGCATGTGCAGGGTCGTGGACTTGCCGGCCCCGTTGGGGCCGAGCAGCCCGATGATCTCGCCGGGGCCGACCGTGAGACCGACCTCGCGGACGGCGGTCACGGCGCCGAAGCTCTTCGCCAGTGCGCGGGCTTCAAGGATCGTCACCGCTCCAGCGTGCGCTCCGTCACACCTGCCCGGCAAAGGGTTTTCCGCAGGTGGCGTTGATTTGACGATGCGCGCGAGGGGACATAAAGTCCACCGGGCCCGAGAGAGACGGCGGAGACCGCCGGAGACCTCGGGACCTCTCGATCGCTCCTCTCCGGTTCGACACGAAACGGATGGGCGGGTAAATTCGAGGGGTTGCTCCGGAGACGGAGCGGTCGGAATTCCGGAAGGAATCGCAAACCGGGTCAAATTGACACGGAAAAGCGGTTCTGAAAGAATGAAGACACAACGAAGCGAACGAAACGCCCCGCGAGCGGCGGGCCGCCTGGCCGGCCGGGAGCGGTGGACG